>DQZA01000235.1 GCA_011042035.1 Desulfobacteraceae bacterium | reverse complement strand
TCTGCGTCAGGCAGGTGTGGGACGAGAGGATAGAAAAAGCTTTTCCCATCGTCCTATGGGCTTTAGTATATATATTTTAATTAATTTATAATAAGTTTATTCAAATAATGTCAACTTATTTTATTGCCAAATTCACTTAGCTACAATATGTTGTTGATAAAGCACGCCTTCTACACAGTATATAGTATTATCTCTTTACATTTTCCAGTAACTATGTTAGAAGTAGCAAAATTATATCTCTGGCGCATTACCTCCCACTGGGTTGAGTTGGAAAGATACGCACGCTTATTTCAGGCAAGGTCGGCAAAATAAAATAAATCTTTAGGGCAACTCTAATTTGATTGAATCACGTAATGGAAATTGTGACAATATCAAAACCTGGTTACCAGGCAGGAGACAATTGCCGTAAATGAAACTAAAAAGACTGTCAATCCTTGGCTTTAAATCCTTCATGGACAGGGCCCAGATATCTTTCTCCGGAGGTATCAGTGCCATAGTCGGGCCAAATGGCTGCGGAAAAAGCAATATAGTAGACGCCATTCGTTGGTGCATGGGCGAACAGAGCCCAAAAAAACTTCGCGGACGCAATATGGAGGACATTATTTTCAACGGTGCAGGGCAACGCAAACCACTGGGAATGGCTGAGGTGACCATCGTTCTTGAAAATCCAGGCACTGAGATGCCTCCTGGTATAGCTCAGCAACCCGAAATAGCCGTAACCCGCCGTCTGTACCGCTCCGGAGAAAGTGAGTACCTCATAAATAATGTCCCTTGCAGGCTAAAGGATATCCAGGAATTATTCATGGATACCGGTCTTGGCAACCGCGCCTATTCTCTCATAGGCCAGGGAATGATAGGCGCCATAATTGAGCAGCGACCAGAGGAAACCAGACAAATGCTGGAGGAGGCCGCGGGAATAACCAGATACAGGAAGAAGGTGGAAGAATCTCAGAAAAAAATAGCTCTCACAGAGGTAAATCTCCAACGCGTAGAGGATATCCTGAGTGAAGTGGAACGTCAAATGCGCTCCCTAAAAAGACAGGCTGGCAAGGCGAGAAGATATAATACCCTTTGTGAAGAGATAAGGTCCCTTGAACTGAAGCTATTCGCCAACATATACAATGAACTAAGAACAAAGTCTGGAATAAAGGATCAAATGATTCAGCAGCTCCTGACGGAGGACACTGCTCAATCAGCCTTGGTCTCGCGCTTGCAAAATGAAATCCAAATCCTCAGTATTGAACTCCAGGAAAAAGACAAAAAACTCGGGGACCTTCATAAGTCATATCTGAACATCAAAGACAGGCTTCAGGCCAAGGAAAAACGCTTTGAATCCCTGGACCATGAATTAAAGCTCCAAGAGCGATTGGAAAATAGATTAGAGGAGGACAAAAAGGAATATCAGGATCGTAGCAAGAAATTGCAACAAGAGTATGGCGAGATCCAAGACGCCCTGGACCGGGTGGCTCTACGCATTGAGAAACTCAGAGGTGACATTTCGCTCCAGGCCGACAGAGTCCGAAGAAGGCAAGAAGTTTTGGAAAAGGTGAAACATGAATATGAAGATATCCGCGAATCGCTCTCCAGCAATAAGGAAAGGGAATCAGGGCTCGAACACGAATCGGGTTACCTGAACAAATTACTAGAACAAGCTTCTACAACCCATCAACGCCTAGAAGTAGAAATACGAGAGGCTTTGCAGAGAAAACAAGAGATAGTCAGGGCCTCTGAGGCGAAAATGAAGGTGCGAGAGGCTGAGGCGAAAAGGCTTGAGGAGATCCAGGAGGCGATCGAATACGAAACTTCGAGGAACAGGGCCTGGGAGGAAGAAAAGGAGGTTAACGAAAACCGACTCAAGGCCGTTGAAGCTGAGCTCAATGCCGTCAGATCCCGGCTTGGGTCCCTAAGAACACTGGCCGAAAACTTTGAGGGTTATCATGTCGGGGTCAGGGCCATTATGAAGGCTAAGGACCTAGAGCCTCGTCAAAAGGGACACATCCTCGGTCTCGTAGCTGATGTTATAGACGTGGAACCGCGTTACGAACAGGCTGTAGAGGCGGTTCTTTCAGATAAGCTCCAATACATAATCGTAGAATCTCATGAAGACGGCAAGGAAGCAATCCAATACCTAAAAACAAAAGCAAGGGGTAGAAGCAGTTTTGCCCCCTTACGAGAACTGAATGGAAATGGTGCATGCCCCCCTGAACACGGCCCATTCCGTCCCTTAAGAGAACTAGTTAGTACTGATAAAACCTTTAAGCCTCTGATTAACGCTCTCTTGGGAGATACACTTTTAGTTGAAGACCTGGACACCGCCATCTCAGCCTGGCGAAATAATGGTCGAAACCAGTGCCTGGTAACCTTGGAGGGAGATGTTGTTGATGAAAGAGGAATAATTAGTGGGGGCAAGCTATTAAAGGCCTCAAAAGGACTGCTTTCGAGGAAAAGGGAAATTGCTGACTTGCAAAAGACAGTTGATGAGAAGGAAAAAGAGGCCATGGGCCTGCGAGATCAACTCGAGTCCATAAATCAAAAGCTAAAAGAAGGCAAGGATTCCATTGAGGCCTGGATTGAACAGCGATGGGAATGCCAGGAACGTATAAATCAGATTGACAACGCACTTTTTAGACTGAGCCAGGAACTGGATAACATAGAGAAGCTCCTCGCTCAGATCCGCAAGGAAGCGGAACTCAAGGAGAAAGAACAAGACAGGCATCGAAGAAGGTTACAAGAGATTGCCGAGCAGCTAAACCGCTCAAGGGACATAAGGGCAAGCAAAGAAGCCTATTTTACCGAAAAACATCGAGAGTTGAAAGAATGCGAAAAAGAATTGCAGGATAGCAAGGATCAGCTTACTGCCCTTAAGGCAGACCTCCGGATTGTTGAGGAGGAGCAAAGAGGGCTGGAAAGACAACTCCAGAGAATACACTCGTACCTAGCCGAGGCAAGCCAACGCTTGCAAAAGATTGATGGCGAGATAGAACAGGCAAAGGAAAAACAAATTTATTATGCAGAAGAGAAGAAGCAGGTAGCGGCATTAATGGAAGATCTCCGTGAAGAGCTGGAAATGGCAGCAAAGAAAGTTCAAGCAGCAGAACGGGAAAAGCTTCAATTGCAGACCACAATAAAAGAACAAGAGGCCCACCTGGATCAGGCACGAAAGGATCTTACTGATCTGAAGGAAAAAATCAATAGAGCCAGAATGGAAGGCTCGGAGATCCAGATCAAGATGGGTAGTATAGCTGACATGGCAAGGGAAAAGTATGACGCGGATTTGCCCAGCATTTATAGGCAATTTCTTGCGGACAACTTCTCAGAAACTGATCTCCGTCAAGAAATTGAGACTAAAAAGCAATTGAGGCAAAAACTGGGAGAGGTAAACCTCACAGCCATCAAGGAGCACGAAGCCCTCAAGGAGCGTCATGAATTTATCAAGACCCAGCGGGAAGATTTGCTCACCTCAATCGAATCTCTCAGAAAGGCAATCCGTAAAATCAACCGAACCTCATTGGAAAAGTTTAGGGAGACATTTGACCAAGTAAACGAAAAACTCAAAACGGTATTTCCTATACTCTTTAATGGCGGCTCAGCGGGGCTGAAATTGACTGACGAATCCAGGCCCCTTGAAAGTGGTGTGCTTGTAGAAGTGCAGCCTCCAGGGAAAAAGCTCAGCCATATGGGCTTGCTTTCTGGTGGTGAAAAGGCTCTCGTGGCCATGGCATTGCTTTTCTCCATTTATTTGATAAAACCGAGCCCTTTCTGCCTCTTGGATGAGGTCGACGCTCCTCTGGACGAGGCCAATATTGATAGGTTCGATGAACTGCTCAAAGAAATCAGCAAATCATCTCAGGTTATCCTGGTCACGCATAATCGTAAGACTATGGAGATTGCTGACAGGCTTTACGGTGTTACCATGGAAGAGGCTGGAATATCAAAAATAGTCTCCGTGGACATTGAGCATCTAAGAGAGGATCACCCTAGGCAGGCATCTTCTGCTTGTTAGGCCCTTGTCTAGTCCGTAAGCCGCCCTTAGAAACCCCATTTAAATTAAGGAGGCATACACAGAGAGGAATGAGACTTTTTGGTTCTAAGAACAAGAGCGAGGAAAAATCTTCAACCCAACAGGCCGCATCACAAGAGGCCCAAGAAAAGGAAAAAGGCTTTTTCACACGGCTACGTGAGCGTCTGTCAAAGACAAGGAATAGTATTACCGGGAGACTTGATCGCCTAGTTCTAGGAAAAAAGGAAATAACGGGTGAACTCCTAGACGAACTAGAGGAGATTCTTTTCACTTCTGATCTGGGTGTAGAAACCACCCAGGCCCTGATCGACATTGTTCAGGACAAGGTGGCACGAAAGGCCCTGAAAGATCCTGGAAAGCTCAAGTCCACCTTGAAGGAACAAATTTTGGAATTCCTCAGCTTCCCAGCGGCACAGAGACGGACACCAGAATCTGGTGAACCCCTTGTGATAATGGTGGTGGGTGTAAATGGCGTAGGCAAAACCACTACTATTGGAAAGGCTGCAGCGCTTTTCAAGAGTGAGGGCAATAGCGTCATGCTTGTTGCTGCCGATACATTCCGCGCCGCAGCCATAGAACAACTTGAGATATGGTCGCAGCGCGTGGGCACGGAATTTGTGAAGCAAAAACCAGGGGCAGACCCTTCTGCCGTGGTATTTGACGCCCTTGAGGCAGCGCAATCCAGAAGCATAGACGTGGTATTGATTGATACCGCAGGAAGGCTTCATACCAAAAAGAATCTCATGGATGAATTGGAGAAAGTCAACCGCGTGGCAGGCAAGAAATTACCCGGGGCGCCCCATGAGACATGGCTGGTGCTGGATGCCACCACAGGGCAAAACGCCATCTCCCAGGCCAAAATGTTCAATGAGACCCTGGGTATCACTGATATCATATTGACCAAGCTCGATGGCACGGCCAAGGGGGGAATCGTGGTGGGCATCTGCCACCAGCTCAAACTTCCTGTGCGGTACATAGGAATCGGGGAGAAGATCGAAGATCTTCGGCCCTTTGATCCAAAGCAATTTGTGGACGCGATATTCGATTGACCGGAGGAAACTTGCGTTTCGTCCCAAAAATGACCCTCAACAAGTCATAAACTAGCAGATTAGAAGAATGCTAGAACCGTAGCTCGCCGCACCTCTGTTTGCTCGGAGGTCCGCGGTGGGCACGAGGTGTACAACCAATGAAAAATACCGTCCACAGGAAAATCATGTGGGGAGACCTGGACTCCCTCGGTATCGTGTTTTATCCAAGGTACTATGAATGGATAGACGCAGCCGGACACCTATTTTTTGATGCCATAGGTCTAAACTTGGGAAGCTTGATGAACGAGAGAAAAATTCAGTTCGGGCTGATTGAAACAAACTGTCGTTACCGGGCATCAGGAAGGTATTTTGACGATATCCATATTACAACTAAGCTGGACTCCCTTACTAAAAAAACATTGCGCCTTCATTACGACCTAATTCGATCCAGTGACGGCACCTTGCTTGTGGAGGGATTTGAGAAAAGAATATGCCTTGATGTATCTGATCCCGAGCACTTCAAGGCAATTGATATTCCCGAAGACATCTATAGGGTCTTAAAGGAAGCCAAAAGCCAATAACATCCTAAGGCATAAGCAGATCAGAGCGCCCTCATCCACTCAGGCCTCAGGTCCACTTCACCACTCAACGCCCTGTCTATAAGATCAAGGGCCTCTTGCTTCCCTCTAGGAAGCCGCGCTTTAATGGGCAGGTAATTGGAAGCATGGTTGGAAAAAAACAATCCACGGCTTAAATTAGTATGGTAAAGCATCTCCCTTAACTCTACCAGCAGGCCCCTTTGATCCGGCATGTTGAACTTACCGTTAACAAGATCTTCATAAAGCGGGGTTCCCGGGATCAGCATCAAGGTAAGGGCTCCCACATAATCTGGGTCCATTTCGCTTAGCAATTGGCCTGTTGCCTTGGCATGTATGAGTGATCTCTCCGTTCCTGCTATTCCCAGTAGAACAGTGACAGAAAGCTTGATGCCTGCCTCCTTGACCTTTCTTCCCATTTCAATAAGATTCCTTGCCGTGGTACCCTTGTTGATCTTCTTCAGGGTCTCATCATCACCGGTTTCAACTCCCAGGTAAAGGATGCCCAGTTTCTTTTCCCGCAGCTCAATCAACTCTTCCAGGGATTTCATTCTGATGCTTTTCGCGTTTGCATAGGCACCCACACGCTTTACCCAGGGCAGATGCTCATTGATTTTATGCAGGATCCATACAAGCCTCTTTTGAGGAATTATCAACGCATCCCCGTCCATGAGGAATACCCTGTCCTGGTTCCTCATGTACTTGGAAGCAAAAAGTATATCACTCAGGATAATATCGTCGGGCTTGATGGTGAAACGCTTGTCTTTATATGTACCGCAAAAGGTGCACTTGTTATGGGAACAGCCCAGCGTCACCTGCAATAGGATGCTATAGGCCTCGCTTGGGGGCCTGATACATGTACCTTCATAGTGCATGCCTTCGCTTTCAACCGCACAATCCATATCGCGGACCTCTTCCTCTTTCTTGGATGTTATCTGTCTGCCTTTTTAAAATAGATACTGCTAAGCGAATGTCAATTTCACCTTACGACTTGCCCTTTTGTTCCTTTTTCTTAAGCTTCTTCTGCTGTCGCTTACTCAGTCCCTGCCTCTCTTCCTCACCCTTCTTTTTTCCCCCTTTTTCCTTTTTGGGTATAGCGGTCTTTTGGGCCTTCCTGCGGGCCATCTCCTCGTTCTTCTTTTCTTTCTGTTCTATGGCATTCAGCCTTGCCTGGGTCTCTCTGATCTTGGCCCTGATCTTTCTTACAATCGGATCTCTCGCCACCTTATGAGGGTCTTTCTCACTCTCTGTGAGGGCTTTAAGCCTTCGTTCAAGTCTGCCTTCCCAGTAGTTAATCTGGTTCACCCTAGCAGTTTTACTCTTGGAAGCCATTTTGTATGCTCCTTTCTCCCGTGAGATATTTTCAGATTCAATATCACAAAAAACGTGCCCATTACAACCGGATTGGCATTTTCATTTTTTTTGAAATTGGGTATGTATAAATAAGGCGT
>DQZA01000310.1 GCA_011042035.1 Desulfobacteraceae bacterium | reverse complement strand
CGCTAGGCCTCTGCGCGTCTTTGCTCTTCACTGCGAATTTCGCGCCTCAGCAGCTTACCAACCTTCGATTTGGGGAGCATGTCTCGGAATTCTATGTATTGGGGAACCTTGTAAGAGGCGAGCCTCTCCCTGCACCACCTGATCAAGTCATAACCCGTGATGCCCTTCACGTCCTCTTTGAGGACTACAAAGGCCTTTATGCGCTCCCCCACTTTGTTATCCGGTATCCCCACCGCGCACGCTCCCACCACGGCCGGGTGTTCCTGGAGCACCGACTCAATTTCCGAAGATGAAACGCGATATCCCTTGTGCTTTATTGTATCAACCGTGCGGTCAATGAAATAAAAATTACCTTCCTCATCAACTGAGACAATGTCAGCAGTCCTGTACCACAACAACCCCTCTATCTCCACAAAGGACTCGGCCGTCTCCTCGGGTTTGTTCAGATACGCTTGAACCATTTTTTCAGAGTGAACAAGCAATTCCCCTGGCTTCCCAACAGGGACAGGCTCCAGGGTCTCGGGGTCAACTATTTTTACCTTTTTACTCGGAAGAAGCCTACCAATACTTCTTACTGGGTTCTCTCTATCGGTTGGACACATGGTAACACCGCCGCATGTCTCCGTGGCCCCATAGCCTTGGTACAGGGGTATCCGAAACCGCTTCTTCCACCTCTCGCCGATTTCAACAGGCAATACATCGCCACCATTAAAGCAATATCTTAATGAGTCCAGGTTATATAAATGGAGGCGGTCGTGTTCAAGGATCATTCTGTAGAGCGCCGGCACTCCTATTAACGTCTTTGCCTTGAAGCGTTGAATGGCATCAAAAATGGCGTCCAAGTTAACCTTGGGCATGGTGATGAGACATCCCCCAACAAGGAGCACCGCAAGGCCGCATGTCTGTCCCAAGATATGAAAAAGAGGGGCAGAGCCTATTATCACGTTGTCTTCGGGTGGGAACAGATTTCGGCTCATGGTTATCTGTTCCATGGCCGATTCCAAAAATAGGCCGTGTGATATGGGGACGCCCTTTGGAAACTTGGTAGTTCCCCCTGTATAGAGGATCTCCGCCACCTCCTCGTCCCCCCGGTTGCTGGAGACATCTGGCAGTCCCTTGCCAGAACCATGAACCATTTTTCTAAAAGGTATGGTGTTTTCGTCTCTGGCTATCTTGCCCTTGGGCACCCTGTCAAAGGCCCAGCCGAACAATCGCTTCCACCAAGGCAATAGGTCGGCTAGGCGAGTGACGATTGCCTTCCTGAATCCGACCTCTTCGAATACCTCTTTTACATAACCATAATTAGTATCAGCACATACAATAAAGCTTGCTCCACTGTCCTTTGCAATGTACCTGAGGTCATAGGATGTATAGATGGGAGTGATAGGCACAGCAATGGCCCCTGCCCTCTGGATTCCTAGCCAAGAAACGACCCATTGGATGCTATTTGGAATGTAAAGCATCACCCTGTCGTTTTCCTTGACACCGAGCTCAGCCAGGGAAGAGGCAAAGGCCTCAGCTAGCCTAAGCACCTTACTGTAAGAAAAGCGGGTACCAAGGTACACCACAGCGGTGCGGCGCGAGAACCTATCCGCTGCGGAGGCAAATGCACAAAAGATATTGTCTCTTCTATCCTTCACCGGTTCTAAACTCCAAAATATGCTGCCTTTACTTCAGGGTTATCCATAAGCTCCTGGCCCGTACCGGATAGGGTCAACATGCCATTCTCAATAATATACCCGTGGTCGATCATTGGAAGCACAGGCCTTGCAAACTGTTCGCTCAGGACCACAGTCATCCCGGAATCCGATTTCAATCGCTTGATGGATTCAACAAGCATGTTTTGCATCATGGGGCTTAAACCGAGCAGCGGCTCATCCAATAGCAACAGGCTGGGCTCAGCCACCAGGGCCATCCCTATGGCAAGCATCTGCTGTTCACCTCCGCTGAGGAATCCCGCCTTTCTACCTCTGAGCCGTTTTAGGCCCGGAAACACCTCGAAAACATACTCGATTGTCTTCCTAATGTGGCCCCTTGATTTAAGGTAGCCTGCTATCCTCAGATTCTCCACTACGCTACTCTCACCAAACACCGGGTGCCTTTCCCTGCAGAGCACGATTCCCTTTTTCACCCTTTCGCTTGGCGGCACATTTGAAATGTCTTCGCCCCGATATATGATCTTTCCGTAGATGGTTATGCGCTCGCCGCCCCTTCTTTTCTCCTTAATCCTCATGTCCAATATAAGGCCTGACAGGGTATTCATGAGGGTCGTCTTTCCAGCACTGTTGGACCCTATGACACCCACTATCTGCCCTTCGTCCAGCTCCATGCTGAAGTCATTAAGGGCAAGGGCGTTTTCAAAAAACACCATCAAGTTTTCCACCTTGAGCATCTGCATATATAACCTAACGCCTAAAACCTAACACTCATTTACTCCTCGCTCCCCAAGTAAGCGTTCTTGACCTCTTCGCTTTCCATGACCTCTTTGGCGGATCCTTCGGCGATCTTCTGTCCGTAGTTAAGCACCATTACTCTATCTGCTATTCGGAAAAGTTCCTTGAGCCTATGTTCAATCATGATCATAGTTTTTCCCTGAAAACGGAGTTTTTCGATAATAGGCACGATGCTCGCCACTTCTGCCAAGCTGAGACCCGAAAAGAGCTCATCCAGGATTATGAGATCTGGTCTTAAAGCAATAGCCTTTGCCAGTTCCAGTCGCTTGAGGTATCCTTGGGGAAGCGAGCTTGCAACCTTGTATGATACATAGGAGTCCCTTTCAAACCCCACTTCTTCCAGTAAGTCTAATGCCACTGCGTCCCTTTCCCCATATTTTCCGCCAGCCATGGCCTTGACCCTTGGCGAGCACAATGGAATTATGAGATTCTTGTAAGCTGGAAGCTGATAAAAGGGTTTTACCATCTGAAAGGTCCTGGCTATACCCAGGGTAACAATCTTGTATGGAGGCCAGCCTGTTATGTCGTTTCCGCTATAAATAACCCTACCGCGATCTGGTTTAATAAATCCTGTGATCAAATTGACCAGTGTTGTCTTACCAGACCCGTTTGGGCCGATTATGCCAAGCAACTGACCTGAGGGCAGCTCAAAACTTACCCCATCCACTGCCAGAACACCCCCAAAGGATTTTGACAGGTCCTCTACCCTCAACAGCGATTCTCCCTCTTTTTTTAACTCACTTCTACCCATCGCTCAAACTGGTGATATTTTCTTTGCAAAAAACGAAATATTCCCTCAGGAAGCCCTACTACAAATATTACGAGGAACATGCCATAAAATACTATCCTGAGGGCGCCCAATGACCTTAGAATTTCCGATAACGGTACAAGTATGAAGGCCCCAAGCAGCGGGCCCGCAAAGGAACCCGCTCCACCCACCACCGCGGCTGCTATGGGCATAATAGAATAATCCAGAGCAAAACCAGGCATTCCGGCAAACATATCAAGGTGTGTGCCAAATGCCCCCGCAAAGCATCCAACCGAGGCGCCAAGAAATACCACCTGAGCCTTGTACCAATGGATATTCAAGCCAGCGCTCATGACCGAACGGTCATTATCATTGATACCTTTTACTATCAGTCCCCAATCCGATCCCATAAGTCTCCTGAACCCAAAAAGGGTCACGAGGACCGCTATTTCAATCACGTACAAGGATACCCATGGGCTTGGAAAAGGAGTCAAACCTGTGAGACCTTCGGTGCCTCCTAATATCCTTGTGGCCTCTACGAGCCTGGAGAACATAAGCGGAACTACAAGGGTGACCATGGCAAAATAAATACCCCTAAGCCTCAATACCGGTAGCAGCACAATTGTACAAATAATTCCTCCCGCCACGGTAGCAATAGGAATAGTCAGAATCGGGGGCAAGCTATAATAGTGGTTGAGGGATCCTGCCACGTAGGAGCCGATTCCATAAAAAAGAGATTGGCCTAAAGACACCAGCCCGGCCGAGATAAGCAAATCCCAGCTTATGGCAAGGAGGGCATAAACCGAGGTAGAGATGAATATTTCTCTCCAATAAGGGCTTAGAAATGGTGCAAGGAAGAGCAGGCCTACAACTGGAATAGCCCTTGGCACTAGGAGGTAAAGCATTTCTCTGTAGGAGGACAGTGCAAAAATATCCTCGGATCTCGCCTTTATACCCCGGTCTATCCTTTCCTTCCTCTTTTCCATTAAATACTAAACCCTTTCTTCCAATTCCTTTTGCTTCCCAAATAGGCCTGATGGTTTGATAGTTAAGATAACAGCAATGGCAATAAGGCTCACCAAGATCATCCAATGGGGCTCAAGGTAATTTGCTGTGAAGGTCTGGGCATAGCCGATCAGAACGCTTGCAACCAAAATGCCCACAGTGCTCCCCAACCCCCCCACTATGCATACGGCCAGCGCATTGATCAATACCTCATAGCCGCCTTCTACTGCTATGGTCCCCAGGGGAAGAATAACAATGGCAGCCACCGCCGCAAGCGCAGATCCAAAGGCCATGCTCAGTGCACCAATTCGGTCAGACTCTATGCCAAAGGTAAGTGCCGTGCGCTCGTCTTGGGCAATGGCCCTGAAGGCCAGTCCTATCTTTGTATATCGGGTGAAAAAATACAGGAACGTGGTGAGTGCGATGGCGATAAGGGCAATTATGAGCCTTTGATAATCAATATAGACCTCTCCCATGGAAAGACTACCATCGAAAAATATTGGAAGGGTGTAACGAAAACCAACAAAGTCAAAATATCTGAAGAGCTCCATTATTGCGAGTCCAAGGCCAAAGGTCGCCATCACTTCGGAAAGGGCTATCCCTTTTACCCTCAAGATAACGGTGTAGTACATGAGGATACCAAGGATTCCTGCCCCAACTATTGCCCCTATTACACAAACAATGTAAGGAAGCCCTGCAGAGTTCAATAAGATCCAGGCAAAAAATCCAGAAAAAATATACACTGCACCATAGGCAAAGTTAGCCACACCACTAATCCCAAAGGTCAGGTTAAACCCCATGGCAACGAGGGCAAGTATAGCACTATTTACAAAGCCATATACCAGAGTACCTATCAACATACGTCTAAACAGACTCCTGACGAATTAATAATAAACAAGGGCTTGGCCGGGAGGCCTCAAGCTCTGGCTCTTTCCCGGAAATTATCCCAAGGCCTCATCTAACCTTCTTTATTTGGCAGGCCTTAAGCCCGGAGGGAGCTGGATCTTGGCTTCCGCAATGTTTGGCGGATAAACGATAACTCTCTTGCCGGGTTTTCGCCATTGGACCATGCACCCCATGGCCGTTTCATTGGGATCCTGTCCGTAAATCACCTGGTGACCTTTGTTGAACCGAATGCGACCAATGGCACCCATCCGATCAGTCTTTTCAAGCTCAGCGACCACGGCATCTCCATCAATGGTTCCTGCCCTTTCGATGGCCTCCTTCAGGATATAGACCATTTCGTAAGAAGGTGCGGGAGAATGGCCAGCCTCGATGGGCCTGCCATACCTCTTTTTGTATTTGTTAAAAAACTCGACTGACTTGGGCACCTTGGGGACAGGCACATTGCCAATCTCAAATATGGAATTGATGGCCCCGTCAATCTTTTTGTCAAAGGAATTCCACGCCGCAGGACCGGCCAGTGGTGAAATAAATCCTGCAATGAGGGTGGGTACCCGCATGGACTTCCATTGTTTCACCAGAATCCCACTTTGCGGCATGTCAAATATGGGCAAAATGACCTGGGCCTTTTTTGCTCTCGCCTTCATGAGGGCGGCTGAAAAATCAGATGATCCGGCAGGGTAAGCCTGCCGACCTACAACCTTCCAGCCCATTTTGTCAAATACCAGTTTAACCATTAGATCTCCGGTCTTCCGTGCCCAGGCCACGTCCTTGTTCATGATAAAGACGCGGTCAAACCCAAACTGCTTATTCAAATAGGCCATAGTGCCACCTAAATATTTTATCAGGTACACGGCATTCAAACAGACGCGAAAGGTGTATTTGTACTTATCGTAATTGGTCTGCACCTTTTTCTCCATAGCAGGAGACATTGCAGTGCCCAGGATCATGGGAATCTTGTATTGCCCCACAACATCCATGGCGGCGATGGCACACTCGGACCGGAAGGATCCAAACACTATAAAATTTGCTTTATTCTCGAGAATCAGCTTTTTGTGTGCCTTAATAACCTCTGCAACGGGTACTCCAGGTTCGGCTCCTCTGGCATCTATGGAGATAACCTTGAACGGCCTTTTTTTCCCTGCAACATTCACTCCACCTGCAGCATTAATCTCATCAACTGCCATTTTGACACAGAACAGGCCTTCTTTTCCCTCCAGGAATCCCAGAGAGGTTGGCACACCCAGGATTATGGGTTTACCCGCGGCAAAGATAGCCGTAGGGATGGTTAAACACAACACCAAAACACCAAGCAAAAACCATCTGAAGCTCTTTCCTTTCATTTCTCGCCTCCTTGTAGAATCTTGGTTGTTAACCCAAAACTTCCTGCGCTATCCCTGCCAGTAAGCCTACCTCCATTGCTGAACGTAATTTATTAAATCTGCCACAATGTCCTAAATACCGCAACCCTAAAATCGGCCCAATGCGCGGCGGGCAATGAGAAAATTCCGCAAAGGAAAAGATTATTCGGCATGCCTCAATCGTTCCAATTCGTTTAATGTCAAATCTATATCAAATGTGCCGAGGTCCTTGCACAAGGCTTCCCGGTTGTGCTGCTGTACCAAAGAACGAAGCCATCTCTCAATAGCTTCTTTCTTTGATTTTGCCCCTGTGATCTCTATGGCATTCCTCAACAGTTCCTCATCAATTAACACAGTAGTTTTTTTCATAGCCATCCCTGCAATACATACTTATTCTTCATACAATTTTAGCTCTACTGTCAAGTTTTAATCAGCTTTTCTATTTCCCTATTGGAGTGTCCGTTGTAATCCCTCTTCCAATGCAGACCTTATCCCCTCCCTAGACCCTAGTACCGGAAAACAAAGAATCAATAAAATTACCAAATAGGGCTCTCCCTACCTCCCCACCGCACTGAAACCTCTTCTTCCGCAAAAGAATTTTACGCTGGACGGAAGCCGGCGGCATCACCTGGTTACAAATTCTCGGGCCCTATGGGCTTGCCGCTCCATCTCCAGACCATAGTCTGGAGTTTTCTGCGGCTCAATGAACTCCATTGATTGACATGGGTTTTGGT
>DQZA01000192.1 GCA_011042035.1 Desulfobacteraceae bacterium | reverse complement strand
CATACGGAGGGTGGGAAAGAGGTATTTGAGGTTTACAGACGATTTATGCCCATCAGGAGTCGGCCTTTGGGCAGAAGACACATGATGAGAATGATGGAGGGTGACTGGTGCAGGGCAATGTTCGACCGTGGTGGTCCTGACTTCACCGGCGGACACATCATATTCGTAGGCCTGGACATGGCGCCAGTGGAAATAGCCCGGACCCAGGACCAAAGGCATATGGTAATCATGGCCTTAACCCTTCTGCTTCTGGGTTTCGCTGGATTTATCACCCTTTTCCTGGCCCAGGCCTACAGGACCACAAAGACCTCGCTCTATAGGATTAAGGCCTTTTCGGATCATCTGGTTGAAACCATGCCCATAGGGATGGTTGCACTGGACAGCGATGGCAAAGTAAGGGCCATGAACAGGGCGGCGGAGAAAATGCTTGGCAGAGAAAATGGGCAGAGCTTAGGCCGTGGTGCAGAGGAAATCCTGCCCGTCGAATTGGTAAATGTGGCTATAAAGGCTACGGAGAAAATGCGCGCCATTGAAACTGAGCTATCCATTGAGCTGGCGCACGCAGAGCCGCTGAGCCTGGAGGTAATAGCAGCACCGCTGTCCACAGAGGAACCCCCTTCTTTTTCCGGCCTTGTGGTACTGTTTAGGGACTTAACTGAAATTAAGAAGCTTAAGGAAGAAGTAGCAAGAAATCAAAGGCTTGCTTCCATAGGACGGCTTGCTGCTGGTGTTGCCCACGAAATACGAAACCCTTTAAGTTCCATCAAGGGCTTTGCCACCTATTTTAGGGAACGTTACAAGGACGTACCCCAGGACCAACAGACAGCAGAAATAATGGTACAAGAGGTGGATAGGCTGAATCGAGTAATCAGCCAACTGCTGGAATTCGCCAGGCCCCCTCAGATCCAGAAGAGGAAAAGCAATCTGGTGGAGCTTGTAAAAGAGTCTCTGCGAATGGTGGAGCAGGACGCACAGAGAAAATCCGTTCGCATCAGTTTTGACCTTCCCGATCAGGAGGTGCTAGCGGAAGTAGACCCAGATCGCATCAAGCAGGTGCTCCTAAATCTTTATCTTAATGCCCTGGAGGCCATGGATGAGGGGGGTACCCTGTCTGTATCTGTCAGCGCAAATACGGGCAGTGGGACTGCAAAAATCGAGATATCAGATACAGGAAGAGGAATTGCTGAAGAAGATTTGCCTCACATTTTTGATCCCTATTTTACCACCAAGCCTTCGGGCACTGGTTTAGGTCTTGCCATTGCCCACAAAATAATAGAATCTCACGGGGGTGAAATATTGGTGGAAAGCAAGGCGGGCGCAGGAACCACGTTTGTGATTAAACTGCCTGGTCTTCAGGGGGGACGAAATGAATTCTAAAGGCAAAGTGCTGATAGTTGACGACGACCATGCCCATAGGACCATGCTCGGGACGCTCCTCAAGGGATGGGGCTATGAGACTGAAGAGGCAAATGACGGGGATGTGGCTGTGCGAATGGCCCATGACACCCCTTTTGACCTAATACTTATGGACATTCGCATGATTAAACTATCAGGCCTTGATGCCCTCTCAGAAATAAAGGCCTATAACCCTGCCATCCCTATTATTATCATGACAGCCTACTCTTCGGTGGAAACCGCTGTGGAGGCACTTAAGAAAGGGGCCTACGACTATCTCACAAAGCCCCTTGATTTTGACGAACTGCGGCTTGGCATGGAAAGGGCCATGGACCACCGGCAACTGCGGGAAGAAAACCGGATTTTGAGGGAGACCCTGGGTGAGCAGTTCAAAAGAGAAAAGATTGTGGGGAGTAGCCCCGCAATGGTTCGACTCTTGGAAACAGTCGCCCAAATCGCGCCCTCTGAAGCAACGGTGCTGATCACCGGTGAATCAGGCACAGGAAAAGAACTTATAGCAGGGGCCATTCATTTTAATAGCAGGAGAAAAGATGGCCCTTTCATAAAGGTGAACTGTGCTGCATTGACAGAGACGCTTCTAGAATCAGAGCTCTTTGGGCATGAGAAAGGTGCATTTACCGGTGCCTATCGCAGGAAAGAAGGCCAGTTTAAGATGGCCGACGGTGGCACCCTGTTTCTTGACGAGGTTAGCGAGATGCCCCTGTCAATGCAGGTAAAACTGTTGAGGGTTCTCCAGGAAAGGGAATTCACGAGAGTAGGGGGCGAAGAAACCATAAAGGTAGACGTGAGACTCGTGGCAGCTACTAACAAGGATTTGGCAAAGGAGATAGAAACGGGAAGGTTCCGCGAGGACTTGTATTACAGACTGAACGTTGTGACATTGGAAGTGCCACCATTACGCCAGAGGACCGAAGACATCCCTTTGCTTGCGCAGCATTTCCTGGCGCACTTCTCCATGAAAAACAGGCGTGAGCTGAAGGGATTTACTCCCCAGGCCATGGATAAGATGCTACGCTACCCGTGGCCTGGGAATGTGAGAGAACTGATGAATGCGGTAGAGCGCGCTGTGGTGCTCTCGAGGTCGGAGTACATTGATGTTACAGATCTTCCTTTTTCTATCCAGGATCACGAGGGAGAGGAAGCCTCTTCAACTGACACTATTATTGCCTCGTCAGGCATGCCACTTGAGGAAGTTGAAAAGAGAACCATTCTTAAAACGCTAGAGGCAACCAGAGGCAACAAGAGTGAAGCAGCTCGCAGACTTGGTATTACTAGGAAGACTCTCCACAAAAAACTAAAAAAATATGGAGTAAGTTGATGATTTTAGATGGAAAGGTCTCTGGCTTCTGCCCAAGCGTCGGCAATGCTGGCTGTTTTCTTTGTCTCATGCGGCTCGGATGAGCTAACAGGACATGTGGGCACAAAAAGTTATTTTTCGAACTTCAGATATGCCTAACACGGAGCTTAGCTTGCAGGCTAACAAAGCAATACCATTCCTATCAAGGCTGCAGAGGAAACAGTCCGCGGGTCAGTCTCTCTCAGTATCTTATTCATGGGCCAACCCACAGACTTGGCCAATTCAAAAACATTTATCCCCAGGGCCTCTAGGGAGGGCCTTGCAAGGTGGGGGAGCCGACATGCCTTGCCCTGGAGCACGGAACAAACATCCTCGGGACAGAATACGGGCTTACATGACCCGGCACCAAGGCCGGTTGCCTGCTCGAATCCTCTGTTCCTTGCAATCTTTTCGAGGGAAGTGACCAGTGTAAACATTCTTTGAAACCGTTCCATTTCATTTGGCCCAAACAGGTCGCTGGGAGGCAGGTCCTGCTTTACCAACAATGCTTCTGAGAAATTTTTGATCCATTTTCGGGCCTCAGCGGGCCCCATAACATGAGGGGGACAATTGGCGCACTGGCCAAATCCCTCGCACTTGGGCGCTCGGCACATCTCGATTATTTCGTCTTGGATGGATAAGATATCCGTAGAGATTAGCAGTGCCTCACTGGCTCCCAAGGATATGGCTTTGCGTATCAACATAACAAAAGGTGAGGCATATGGAAGCAATCTTTTTCGCCTATTGCTCATTTCTCTGGAGTTTCCTGTTAAGGATTATAGCACATCAAAACGTCCCTTTTCGCAGAAAAAGAGGCCTGGGCATGGAAATGCATGGTGGTTGGTAGTACAGTGTGGTTCGTTTGGCGTGCATGAGAAGAGGCATGAAACAGGGCGACCAGGTTTGGCTATTTGGCGGGGATGACAAGTTTTTGCCCGGGATGCAATACCGATTTAAGTGTTAGCCCATTTGCCTTGCACAGGCTTGCAACCTTTATTCCGTATTTCTTGGCTACACCATAGAGGGTATCCCCTTTTCGCACCCTGTAGATTTTTTTACCACTGTTCCTTGGTATTGTTGCTTTGCTTCTGGCCTTGCCAGCGGATTTTTTCCGCCTCTCTGTCAGTTTGTCCAGTCGGGCCGATAAGGCACCAATACTGGTCTCCAGCCCACCCACCTGACTTTCTAAATTACTGACTTTGGAGGCTATATTTGATGGCGCCTGAAGCTTTTGTTCAACTAAGGCAAGGCGGTTTTCAATGGCCTCCAGCTTGGATTTCAGTTCGTTGTACTGCCCACTTGTTCTTGACTTGGCGGCCCATTGAATGATCAATGAAAGGGCTATAATGGCTGCAATAATGAAAAAAACGGGCGTCCATGATCGCTTTGGTGACCCTTTATCACTGCTTTGCCGGCGTCGAGGCTTATCACCATCGTTCCACTCGTAGCCTATCTCTTTGGCTACGTCTTCCATTAGTTCTTGAACTTCTTCATGTTTGGGCTCGTCCATTGTGGTACCTCCCAAGGGGGTGTCAAAAGTGACCGCGCCTTTTCCACTTCATAAATGCATCGTAGGCGGGGTTGTGTCAAGTGAAAATATATCCAAGAACACAGGAAGTTGCTAATTCGGGTTTGGTTAGTTAAATTATAATTTCAAAAAGATAGAAAGGCAGATATGAAACATGCGAATCGCGCTTATGGGGATGGCCGGGTCAGGGAAGAGTTTTTGGTCTGAGAAATTGGAGAAGGCTGGATTTATCAGGTTTTGCTGTGATGAGTTGATTGCAGAAAGGCTTTCCTCTGAAATGAAGGATGCAGGCTATGAAGAAGGGAACGTGGCCGGCTGGATGGGATTTCCCTATGATCCCGGTTACAAGAAACGGGAAGCCCATTACATGGAGTGTGAGCGCGAGGTTATGGAAGAAATTATAGGGCTTATCTCTGGCACTGAGTTGCATAGTGATCAAGATGTGGTTATTGATACGACCGGCAGTTTTATATACATCGACGATGGCTTACTGCAGGAAGTGAGAAAGAGGGTAAGACTGGTACTCATTTCTACGCCGGACGATGTCCAGGAGAGTCTTCTGCAGGCTTACATTAACCATCCCCATCCCATGGTCTGGAGGGATTTTTTCCAGCAGAGGCCAGGTGAGTCTCACAAGGAGGCGCTTGCTCGTTGTTACCCTAAGCTCTTCAAGTCGCGGAGGATGCTATACGAGAAATATGCTCATTTTTCAATTGATTATTATGCACTGCGGGCACAAGGCTTTACGGTCAACGACCTCATAGCTAGAATCCGGAGGTTGGAAGAACTCTGGGGCAGTAGGTAGTGGGGTATTACGGATGTAGGTCCTTTTTCAAGAGGCCGGGAAGGCGCCTTGTAGCCATTACTCAAGGGTTGAGCAGACAAGGAACTTGGGATCAAATACGGATCCAATTAAGAGCTTGCCCCTGAAATAGGCCGCCACGCTGGAGCCGGATATGGGTGTGCCGTCGTTTAAATAGACCTCGGTTATCTTATCCATCCAAGACGAAATAATCGAGATGTGCCGAGCGCCCAAGTGCGAGGGATTTGGCTCCTGGGCCATAATACCCCCTTTCATTGCTCGTAACTTCCCAAATTCATTTCGGTTCCCGTCTTGCCTCATAGGCCAGGGTCCATGGGGCCCCGGCTACCTCCGGCACCTCCTCAATAACCCGCATCTTTTTCCATTTGCCCTGCCGATACCTCAACATGAAGGCAAGGCCAAGTAAACATACGTACAGGGTGAGGATTGTCCACATGGTGTAAATGCCAGCGTGAAAGTACTCCACTGCCAGGTAGCTGGGGATCATCATTGCCACTGGGCTTAGTACGGCTATGGTCCACATTATGAACCGCGTGTCTCCCGCCCCCTTAATAGCACCTGAAAACACCAGATTCAAGGAATCAAATAGACAGAAAACCGCGACGAATCTGAGCAAGATAACCCCAAGGTGCATGATCTGGCCGTAGTCATTGTTGTTTTGGCCTGCCGCAAATATCCTGAGTAAAGGTTCGGGGGTAAACACAAAAAGTATAGAGAGAAATACCATGTACACCAGGGTGATGTGGAGGGCGCTTGACGTGGCTATCACTCCTTCATGGGGGTTTTTGCGCCCAATGGCCTGGCCAACAAGTGTTGCGGTGCCTATATGGAAACCCACCATGGGCATGAATGAAAGGGATTCAATGGATAAGACAATATTTGAGACCGCAAGTTCTGTAGCGCCAAGGCGGCCCAACATCTGGATGAAAAAGGTGAAGCCAAAAACTTCAAGGAAGAACTGGATGCCGCTTGGTGCGCCGTATCGCATGAGTCGGCCGAAAAGCTCTTTGTCGAACCTGCGGTATTGCCAAGTCCCAAACTTTTCCCGGTTTTTCTTGCTAAATATCAGGAGCGTCAGGGTCAGGACTATTGAGAGATAGGCCGTTAGTGTGGCAATCCCTGCTCCCACTATCCCCAGGCGGGGGAAAGGGCCAATACCGTTTATAAGGCAGTAGTCCAGTGGGATGTTCACAGCAGCACCGAGCAGGTTGACTAACATAACTGTCCATGTGAGTCCCCTACCTGTGTAAAAGCATGACATGGCAGAACCAGCAACTACCAGGCCAGCTCCAAGGATGAGGATGTTAAAATACTTGGTTTCCAGTTCCTGCACAGGCGGGGCATGTCCGATGAGTCTGAATAGATATCCGGAAACAAAATACAGACAGGCAAGCAAGGCGGCCGAGATGAGAGAAAAATAGATTCCCTGCCACAGGGCGGCGCCTACACGCTGATGCATGCCCGCGCCAGTATATTGTGCCACAAATGGATTTACGTAGTTGGCTACTCCCATAAAAAAGGAAATTGCCGCAAATGAGGCAATACCTGCGGGAAGTGCCGCGCTTATGGCTTCAATGGAGTAATGGGCAAGAAATACCCGATCAGTGAACTGCATTAGGGTGATGGCTCCCATGGAAGCCACCAGAGGGAGACTGACACTCAGGACATCCCGATATCCGTTTTTTCGCTTCCACCAGTCTTTCATTCGCCTTCGCAACAGACCTCCAGCGCGAATTTGCCCCAAAAAACCCCAAAGACTCGGATAGCCTTTGGGGTGTTGATCAGAATAACGGCTCTGCGAGTCGTTGTCAAATTCTTTGGAGGATTCAAATCGCTGCTTTAAACAAGGCAGACCTCATGCTATGGAAGTGAGTTGAGGTTATCTCAACGGAGACTGGAACGATGTCAGGGTCAAATTGCGTCTCTGAGTTCCTTGGATTTACGATCTAATCATCGGTATTTCTTGCAAAGAAATTGCGCACATAATAAATTGCGGGTGGTCAAGAAACTCTGGCAGGAGGGGAGGAAAATATGGAGCAACTGATTAGAGGGTGGAAGGGTGAAATAGTTATTGTCCGGTATGATCGGGAAGCAGATGCGTGGATCTTTATTGCTAT
>DQZA01000033.1 GCA_011042035.1 Desulfobacteraceae bacterium | reverse complement strand
GAAGACAACCCTGGCCTGATCAATGACGACTGTTATGGCAAGGGCTGGATGTTCAAGATAAAGCCAGATGATATGTCCGAACTGGAGCAACTCATCCACGGATCAGAAGCAGTGGAAAAATGGTTGCGGTCAGACATCGAAAAATACGCGGACCAGGCATAGCTGGTGAGCTCGAGTAATCTTAGGCTCCTGACTTCTGGCTTCTTTTAAGACATGGCAAATACTGACTACAGCATAAGTCAACTTATCCAGGTGGAGGCATGTACCAATTGTCAGGAATGTGCTCGGGTGTGCCCTGCGGTGGAGGCCTCTCAACAAGGAGACCTGTCCGCACTTTATCGGATAAAGGGTCTAAAGGAGATCTTGAAAGGCCGCAGGGGCATTGTCAGCCGCCTATTTGGGAAAGGGAGACCGATTGAGGAGAAGGTCAAGGAGATAAGCCCCACGGTTTTTCGCTGCACCTTGTGTGGCAATTGTCAGGAGGTGTGCCCTGTTGGGATTCGGCTCAAGGATCTTTGGCTATCAATGCGGCAGGACCTGGTCCATTCTGATGCTTATCCCAAGAAGATAAATATGATCCGGGAAAATCTGGAAGAGAGCAAGAATGTATTTGGAGAGGACAACGAAGAACGCTGTGAATGGGTTGAGGACCTCGACGAACCACCTGATGATCTTTATGTAAGGGATCAGGCAGAGGTTGTGTATTTTACAGGGTGCGTGGCAGCGTACTTTCCCCTGGCACAGAAGATTCCCCTGGCGCTGGCTGAGATCCTTGAGGTAAGCGGAGTTAATTTTACCCTGCTTGGCGAAGAAGAATGGTGCTGTGGTTTTCCCATGTTGGGGGCGGGCCTGAGGGATATGTTTGGGGAATTCCGAGACCATAACCTCAAGGTCGTAAGGGAGAAAGGCGCCCAAAAGGTCATGTTTGCCTGCCCTTCATGCTACCAGATGTGGAGGGAGCATTATCCAAAGGACATAGAAATAGTTCATGCCTCTCAGTTTCTTTTGGATCTGGTAACGCAGGGAAAAGTCCCCCTGAAGCAACTAGATATCACCGTCACATATCATGACCCGTGTGATCTTGGTAGAGGCGCAAGGGTATTCGAGGCGCCCAGGGCAGCTATCAGGTCTATTCCTGGTGTCAAATTTGTGGAACTGCCCAATAACCGCGAAAGCTGCCAATGCTGTGGCGGGGGTGGAAACCTGGAGATGATAGACGCGAAGTTGTCTGCAGAAATAGCCAAGAGAAAGATCGAAGAGGTCCTGTCCACAGGGGCAGATGCGGTAGTAACCGCGTGTCAGCAATGCGTGAGAACAATGACGACATATGTGAAAAGAAATAAGATTCCTCTACAGGTCCTCGATATTACTCAGTTGATACATATGGCTCTTGATAAGTAATAATGAGTCCAATGGGAGGAAAATAATGCTAGATGAGGAATCAAAGGCGAATCTGCGCAATATAGTGGGACCTGAGTGGTTCCTTGATAGCCCTGAGGACATTGCCACATATTCCTATGATGCATTTTTGCCCGAGTTTGTGCCAGATGGGGTGGTGGTCCCTGACAGCGCTCAGGAAATTTCCCAAATCATGACGCTGGCAAACGAAAAGAAGATAAATATTGTACCCCGTGGGGCCGGCACCAATATCAGCGGGACAGCGGTGGCCAGGCGCAGGGGCGTGATCATGGCCTTCCATCGGATGAACAAGATCCTTGAGATTGACGTGGATAATATGTGTGCCGTGGTTCAGCCAGGCGTGGTGAATGCAGATTTACAAAGGGAAGTCGCAAAACACGGTCTCATGTATCCTCCTGATCCAGCTAGCATGTTTGTATCCACCATTGGGGGGAATGTGGCATTGAATGCGGGAGGACCCAGGGGAGCAAAGTACGGGGTGACGCGTGACTATCTCCTGGGACTTGAAGTGGTTCTTCCAACTGGAGAGATTATCCGTACCGGGGGCAAGACCCTGAAAAATGTGACAGGTTATGATCTGACACGACTTTTTTGTGGATCAGAAGGGACCTTGGGCATAATAACCGAGATAATAGTCCGCCTGATCCCACAACCTCCTGCAAAAGCAACGCTCCAGGCAGTGTTTTCAGACCTGGATGATGCGGCAAAAACCGTTTCTGCTATTGTTGCATCAGGAATTGTTCCAACCACCCTTGAATTGATAGATCGGGTAATACTGGATATTATCCGGGATTACGGTGGTGCTGGGTTCCCCAGTGAGGCAGAGGCTCTACTATTGATAGAGGTTGATGGGGAAACTTCGGCTGTGGAGGAGCAGGGTAGAAGGATTGAGAGGTTTTGCAAAGAAAGGGGGGCTATTGAGGTTGAGAGGGCTAAGGATCCCCAGGAAGCCGAGAAATTGTGGCATGCAAGACGAACTGCCTTTGGGGCCGTTGCCAGTGTTAGGCCCAATTGCATTGTTGAAGATGCCACGGTGCCTGTGAAGCATCTTCCGGCGATGATCAGGAAGATTGTAGAATTAGCAGAAAAGTATCAATTGAAGATAGGTGTGTTGGCCCATGCAGGAGATGGCAACCTTCATCCCCTTATCATGACAGACATCAGAGACAGAGCTGAGATGGAAAGGGTAGACAAGGCCCTGGATGAGATGTACGAAGTGGCCCTTTCTATGGGTGGGACACTCTCGGGCGAGCATGGCATAGGAATCGCCAAGGATAGGTTCATAACAAAGGAGCTGAGTCCCAAGGCGATTGAGGTGATGAGGGGGATTAAGAGGGTGTTTGATCCCAATAATATCTTGAATCCCGGGAGCTTTTTGTAGACTTTGAACAGGAAATAAACTCATGGGCATAGATTGGGATAGAATCGAAAGAGAGTTTTACCAATGTAACAAATGCGGCCTATGTCTAGCGGCTTGTCCCGTGGGCAAGGAACTCCTGCTTGAAAAATATACGCCCAGGGGAAAGATTCAATTGGCCAGGTTCTCCCGAAATGGCAACCTTGAAATAAGCGAACGGCTGCGTGACATCTTTACTGAGTGTCTGCTGTGCGGTGCCTGCACTGTAACGTGCCCTAGCGGCGTATCTCTTACGGACCTTTTTGTTGCCATGAGGGAGGTATTGACATCCACTACCGGGCTGCCTCCAAATATGAAACCTGCGGTGGAGGCCATCGGAGAAAGCCATAATATCTCCAATGAAGACAATAGTGAGAGGGATGAGTGGGCAGAGGACCTGGAAGAACTTTACAATGAAGTAAGCGGTAAAGACCAAGCAGAGGTCGTATATTTTGTGGGTTGCGTGGCCTCATTTTTCCCCATGGTTCAATACATACCGCAAAACGTCATAAAAATCCTTGATGCCGCTGAAGTGGATTTCGCCGTATTGGGAGGTAAAGAATGGTGCTGTGGATTTCCACTCATAGGGGCCGGAGCGCCCGGAGATTTGACGGTCGTGAAGGAACACAACCTTGACATGGTAAGGTCTTTGGGTGCAAAGAGCGTTGTCTTTTCGTGCCCTTCCTGTTATAGGACCTGGCGGGAGCATTATGGCCCTGAATTCTCTCTCTTCCATATTACAGAATTTATTGCCGATCTGCTTGAACATGGGCGGCTGAAACTAGGCGGAGTGGAGGAAACGGTAGCCACCTATCATGATCCGTGCGACCTGGGGCGCCATGGGGGAGTCTACGATGCACCCAGGAAAATCCTTCAGGCTATTCCTGGGATTGTCCTCAAAGAAATGGAAAACAATAGGGCGCGAAGCACCTGTTGTGGCGGCGGAGGCAATCTAGAAATGACAGACCCTGCCCTCTCACGACGGATAACCAAGAAAAAGATAGAGGAGACTCAGGCCACCGGGGCCGATACACTGGTTACCGCATGCCAGCAGTGCGTACGGACCATCAAGGGAGCAGTACGAAGAGAAAAAATTAACCTCAATGTCTTTGATATTACAGAGACGGTAGCGCGGGCCCTGCAAGTATAATTTTCCGATTTAATCACTTCTTCGGATGTCGGGGATTTTTCATACCCTCGGTAGTTCGCCCGAACGAAGCAGTGTCGATTCCCTTGAGTGGATGATTCTTTGAGTACATAGATTTTAACTTCTTCGCCCTGACCTCAGGGTAAAACTTGGCTATGGCCTTTTGGCTTCTATCCAGCGGAACCTTCTCCAGTTCGTACTCCGTGGTTCCCATACCATTTTCAACACCGCCATAGATTTGGGGCTCTACGTCCTTGCCTTTGATGATATTTAGCTTTTTTGCGCCTGGCTCGAGCGCTCCGAACTCTTCTGCCTCAGAGTTAAGGAGCCCTGGGGCCTCATTCATTATATCCATACACGCCTTGTCCACAGCCACCGGATCATATGAAGCGAACACACCCAGGCCGTTCACAATTGGGGTATCTGCCCATCCGTAGCAGTCACAGCAGGGGGTTATGTCAATGGCATAGTTAAGAAAGAAACATTTCCCTTCCTCCTTTGTCATCATGACCGCAAGGGCAGAATCAGCTATTCTTCTGCCCAGGGCGGGCAAAAAGTCAAACCGCTGGATCGCCCCTACTCCTGCCATGTTGATGCAGAGATTGGCGCACGCAAAGCAATAAACGCAGGCTTCCTGGTCTATCTTGAGTCCCTCTTCCGTCACTTGGATGGCGCCTTCAGGACAGCAGTCCTCACAGGTTTGCCACCAGTCACAGTCCCTTCCCTTGCACTTTGAAACGTCAACCACCGGTTTATCTCCAGCAAGGGCGCCGTGGAGATTCATTTTGCCGCGCTTGCTGGCTCCACCTACCCCTATATTCTTTAGCGAACCTCCATAGCCCCCTGCAGGATGTCCTTTGAAATGGGCCACGGAAAGCAAGGCATCGGCATCGGCAATGGCCCTTGATACAAATTGCTTGTTGAGGTATGTGCCCCGGCCGTCCAGATCCACCACAACGTCATCGGTGCCTAGCCATCCATCGGCAATAACCACAGGACAACCCATAGAGGAGTGGTTGAATCCGTTTTGGTTGGCAGTTTCAAGGTAGTCCATGGCAACAGTGCGGCTGATCCATGGATGGTAGGGCATGGTTGTGGTGTCAGTCACAAAGGGTCTGCACCCGATTTCCTTCAAGGCCTCAACCAGGGTTCGAACTATTATGGGACGAAGGTAGCCCACATTATAAGCCTCCCCCATGTGGGTTTTCACAGCAACAATGTCGCCAGGATGGAGTCGGTCAAGCCACCCTGAGTACTCCAGTATTTGACGACCCTTAATGGCCGTGGACTCCAGAAAACGCTTTGCCCTTGCGTCCATGAACCATACCTTTGCTGCAGCCATATCTTACTCCTTTCTATTAGATTATGAGCATAATTGATCTCGCGAATTCTTCATGCTATCGTATCTAAATTTCAAAAATATGCAATGAAAAAGGTTCATTTTATGCAGACCTGGCGCTTACTTGATACACCGCCCATGACAGCGGCGGAGAACATGGCCCTGGATGATACGCTGGTGGAGCTTCGAGGTCAGGGCAAGACACCAAATACCATCCATTTTCTTCAGTTTTCTCCACGGGCAGTGCTTGTAGGATTTCATCAGGCCGTAAGGGAAGAGGTAAGAGTTGACTATTGCCGGGCCAACGGGATTGAGATCAACCGGCGGATTACGGGCGGAGGCGCCATTTTCTTTGATGAGAGCCAGCTTGGTTGGGAGGTCATCTGTGGTAAAGAATTTTTTGATTTGAAGGTTCCCAATGACAGGCTTTTCAGGATTCTATGCGAACCCGTGGTAACCGCCTTGAAATACCTAGGAATTGAATCCTCTTTCAGGCCAAGAAACGATATTGAGGTAAATGGAAGAAAGATCTCCGGCACTGGGGGCACGGAGTCCGAAGGGGCATTTCTGTTTCAGGGGACAATGCTCACTGACTTTGATGTGGACACCATGTTGAGGAGCCTTCGGATCCCAGTTGAAAAGTTGAAGGCCAAGGAGATTGATTCCGTCAAAGAAAGGGTCACGTGTCTCAAGTGGGAACTGGGGTATTGTCCTTCAATTGGCGAGATTAAAGAGGCCATAAAAAAAGGTTTTGAACAGCACCTGGGAATAAGGCTTGAGGCCGGGTGGTTGACCCCGGAAGAAGGGCGCGTGTTCCATGAAAAGCTCGAGTACTATCGCTCGGCACAATGGATCAACATGGTAAATCCCAAGTACCAGGTCCATGACGTGGTGCAGGCAGCTTACAAGAGTGAGGCAGGGCTGGTGAGATTCACGTTTGTGGTGAACCTGCAGAGGATGAGAATAAAGGATATTTACATCACCGGGGACTTCCTCTCCTTTCCAAGCCGGGCCCTTTTTGACATGGAGGCGGCATTGCGGGGCGGCCCCCTGACACGCCAGTTTCTGCACACGACGATAAACACCTTCTTTGACCACGGGAAGATATCAGTGCCGGGTATGACGTGTGAGGACTTTCTCAAGCCTGTTGGCTTGGCGTTGGAAAAGGTGTCCATATCCAAGTTTGGCCTTCCGCTTGAGTATTGTAATCTTATTTCGGTGACTAACGGCACATTTGAAGAGGTGTTGCGGCGCAGGCCTTCGGTCCTGCTTTTGCCATATTGTTCTAAAGACCTGGAATGCGATTTAAGGTACAAGAAGGGTTGCCGCGTATGTGGAGACTGCACCATTGGTTCGGCCTGGGCCATGGGAAGAAGCAAGAAGATGAAAGTGGTTTGCATAACAAGCTTTGAGGATTTGATGGAACAATTGGAGAAAATGAGGGCAGCCGGTGTGAGTGCTTACATTGGATGCTGCTGCCAGCCATTTTTCACCAAGCATGTGGATGACTTTGAAAAGGCAGGTATTCCCGGTATATTGCTAGACATTGACAACACCACGTGTTACGAACTGGACCAGGCAAAGGAGGCCTATGCCGGGAACTTCGCCAGTCAAACGAATGTGAACCTTGATCTGCTTGATATGGTGCTGAACGCAAAGGTGATGTGATGGCCTTTGATTGTGACATTCTAGTAATTGGTGCTGGCCCTGCGGGAAGCTCGGCTGCGCTGGCTGCGGCCCGAGAAGGTGTGAGCGTATTGCTCGTTGAACGAGGCCAGACTGTAGGTGTACCAGTTCGTTGTGCTGAGTATATACCAAAGGCACTGCTTGGGGAACTCCCATTTTCTGATCGATCCTTTGTGGTTCAGCAAGTGGATTCCATGAGGACGATTCTACCTGATGGGGCAACGCACCAAACCAAGGCCCCTGG
>DQZA01000174.1 GCA_011042035.1 Desulfobacteraceae bacterium | reverse complement strand
CTCATGTTACTTCGGCGCCTTAACACATAGGATATCTCTTTACCTCTAGAAGTTAGGCGGAATGCTATCACTAATTAGGGCTATGGTAAATAATTTAGTTGCCTGTTGAGGGGCCTTACTTATTCCCTTGACTCTGGGGTGAATCGGTCCATAATTCAGTAGATGAAGTCCATAGAATTTAAGACAATCGCCTGAGGAGGGACAACGATGAAGTTCAATGATATCAAAAGCATGGCAAAGCAGATGGGAATAAATACCTATCGAATGAAAAAGGCGGATATAATAAGGTCCATTCAGAGGGCTGAACACAACATAGACTGCTACGGTACCGATAGAGTTACGCACTGCGGGGAGGGTGGCTGCCTGTGGAGGGAAGATTGCCTGGCTCTTGCACAAAGGTATGCTGGCAAGTCCTAAAAGCGTATTCTAGAATCCTCATGAGTCCACCAGCACCCAATTAATAAGATCAAAGTCCTTATCAAAAGTGGCAATGTGCTTTAGCCTCTTTCTCCTCTTTGAGTTGTTCCCCAGAAAATGGCATTGACATGGGTGAATGTTTTATTGTAAAGAGAGGTCCGCATACAGGTGCAGCGTGGGTCCTGGCGAAAACAGGGGCCACAGTGTTAAAAGGAAAGGGTGGTGAAAGTCCACCGCAGGCCAGCCACTGCTGTAATCGGGGACGAAAGCCGCAACATGGATATTCGTTAAATGGTTGAGTGGTTAAATAGTAGTTAATTGGTGGGTGTCCATGTAAAGCCACTGTCGGGCACTCAACTTGTCAGGGGATCTTCCACAATTGGTGGAACTTCCTTACGTCTACGAGACCTTAGTGCCACGTCAATTCCGTGTCGAAGTTGAGTGCCGGATGGGAAGGCGCGGTAAGCCCTGTTGAATTTCTCAATGGGAAGCCTATTCAACAGGGCAAGTAGGGTGATCCGTAAGCCAGAAAGCCTGCCTGTTTGCATCATATCTGATAGCGGATAACATGCTGGGTGCTATCCGTATCTTAATTCACCATCGGAGTGTGTTTGATGGAGAAAAGATACGGAAATCTGCATCTGGCTTTTTTTGTGGCTGGCGAGAGCTGCTCGATGAAAGAAAATCTAACCGCTATCCCATTTATGCTCTCAACCGAGCTAACACTTCATGCTAATCCCAACTTCACCGTATGCCAAACAAGTAGGGCACTTCAGGCATTGAAACTTAGTGCCCCTCTGCACTTTTGCTTTTTAAAGGAGTTAGTAGCGAAAAAACCAATTAGAGGAGGAGTAACAATGGAAGACAAACAGTTTGGACAAATTATTATGAGACTGATCAGAGGGGGCCACATGAGTCGAACTGAGACCTATGAGGCTTTTTGTTCTATATTAAACGACGAAGTAACGGAGATGCAACAAGGAGCATTTCTTGCGGCTCTATGCGCAAAAGGGGAGACAGAGCAAGAGATTGCGGGAGCGTGGCAGGCAATCTACGATCTGGACACTGAAAAGGCGAGGGTTCGTACTGTTAGACCCCTTGTTGACAATTGTGGGACGGGTATGGATACCTTCAAAACCTTCAATATAAGCACTGGAGCTTCCCTAATCGCGTCAGCAGGTGGAATCCCAATGGCACGCCACGGCGCTAGAGCGCTTACTTCTACTTGTGGTACTGTGGATATAGCCGAAGCACTTGGAGTTGATGTGGAATGCGACGTAGCCGTAGTTGCAAAAAGTATTGAGAAAGCTCGCATAGGGCTTTTCAATGGGATGAGCCCCAAGACGCATCCTAATGCCCTAGGGAGGATTTTATCAAAAATATTCTTCGGTTCCACTCTCAACATAGCAGCCTCTCTTGCTAATCCTGCGCTGCCGAAGTTTGCTGTAAGGGGTGTATACTCGAGGGACATGCTCGTCCCAGTCTCAAAGGTTATGAAAGAACTAGGCTATCTAAGGGCGCTGATTGTAAATGGAGAGATAGATGGATCGGAGGATCTAAGCATTGACGAAGCATCGGTGATTGGTCCTACGTATTGCGCGGAACTGGGCGAAGATGGGCAGATAACAGAATTTGAGATTCATCCCTCCGCACTGGGCATTTCCAACGCTGACCCACAAGAACTTGCACCTCATGGAACAAAAGAGCAAGAGGCTAAGGCTATGGTAGATTTATTGAGAGGCAAAGGATCACAGACTCGCTTGTATGCGGTAGCCCTTAATGCTTCTCTTGTGTTTTATGTCAGCGGGGAGTCACCCAGCATAGGAGATGGCTTTGAAAAGGCTCGCGAGATCTTGGATAGCGGTTTGGGGTATGAACAGTTACGGAGATGGGTGATGACGCAGAATAGGGATCCAGAATCGGGCCTTAGAAGGCTGGAGCAGGTTTCTGGATAACTACAAACACCGCATGCCCGCCATCTCTGGCGTTGTGGCTGACAGAGCACTGCACCAAGTAGAGTTGGCTAATTGGGGATGAGAATCTTAATTCTCTTATTGATTCCCGGGAAAAAGGAAATACAGAGGTTACAACTTTGGAAAGTTGGTAAGACTTGAGGGTGTTATTTATGGAACTTTTAGTCATCAAGTATGGCGACAAGTATGTTCGGATTAAAGAAGGGGAATATGTGCTTTGCTCAATTCAAAAAGCGAGCGTTTTTCCCATTACAGAGCTGGAAGAGGTAAAATACCATGTGCTTGAGCTAGGCAGGAAGGGACATCAATCGCCCAAGGTTTATAAACTGGTTTTACATGAAGAAGAATTGGAAGAACGGCGGTGACAGGAGAGGAGGTTTGGAAGATGAGGATCATTTTAAGTGGACTAAGAAAGCTGGAATTAGAGCTTGATTCAAATCCTATTGAGGATGCAACACACGGAGGCAAGAGGCTGCGCGTGCTCTATTGTGGAATCTGCAGAACAGATGCAAAGATGTGGGAAGAGGGGCACAGGGAGCTCAAGCTTCCTAGGGTTCCAGGCCACGAGGTAGTGGTAGAAGATGAAAAAGGGGGCCGATTTGTTGTGTGGCCCGGTAGGGTTTGCGGGCATTGCAAATCCTGTGAGAATGGGAGGGAAAACCTCTGTGAAAAGATCGAAATTATGGGATTTCACTTTGATGGGGGATTTGCTGATTATCTCCAAGCCCCGGAGGACAATTTGATCGCTTTTCCAGATACCATTCCATCTTACCTGGGTAGTTTTGCAGAGCCTACAGGGTGCGTTATTAATGCGATTGAAAAGATAGATCTGGCCCGCGGCGACAAAGTGATTATTTACGGCGGGGGCACAACTGGTTTGATCGCTGCACTTGTGTGCATCGAAAAAGGAGCTGTCCCCTTCGTTGTGGAAAAGAACGAAGAGAAGATATCAAAGGTGAAGCCATTCTTGTCTGCTGTTGGGATAGATTGCGTCAAGGATACAAGGAAGAGTGATTTTGATGCTGTGTTAGTTGCGTGCCCTGATTTAGCAGCGTTTGGTCTAGGGCTTGTAAAATTGCGAAAAGGTGGGCGGTATTCGTTTTTTAGCGGTCTTAAAAAGAATGAAAAAATGGACACCAACCTGCTCAACCTCATCCATTACAAAGAGGCCTCTATGTATGGGGCTTACGGGCTTACAAGAGAAAACATGAAACAGGCAATCTCTATAATAGAAAAGTGGTCTAGTGCCTTTGAATTGCTGGTAGAAAATATTGTATCGCCTGTAGAGGTGCCCGATTTGATGAAGGGTGTTCTTTCGGGTAAGCACCTCAAATATGTGATCGAGCTGGATAAGAAAAACCATTACAAAACCCGCGAGGCAAAGAACAAAGAAAGACGAAAAAAAGAGTTGGCAGCGCACGTTGCACCTCAATTTTCGTCCCTTTGCACAGAGATACTGAAGAAAATTGAGGAAGTAGACAGAGGTATCGAGCCTACAGCCCAAGCAAAAATAGACAATAAGACAAAACCCCTCGGGTCCTTGGGAAGGCTGGAAGACCTGGCTGTTCAACTTTCTCTCATCCAAGACACGCTGGAACCAAGTATAGATGGAAAACATCTATTTGTCTTTGCAGCAGACCACGGTGTGGTGGAAGAAGGCGTTTCCGCCTATCCTGGTGAGGTTACCCAGCAGATGGTACTTAATTTCCTTGCCGGCGGGGCGGCCATAAACGTGCTTTGCAGGCATTTTGGAATAGACATGACCGTGGTGGACATGGGCGTAAAGGGCATGGAGTTCGAGGATCATCCACTGCTCATGAAAAAGAAGGTGGCAATGGGCACGCGAAACTTTGCGCTCCAAGAGGCCATGACCCATGAACAGGCCACTGCCGCGCTTCAAAACGGCATGGCAGCTTTTGGCGAGCAATACAACAAAACACCCTTCGATATAGTGGGATTGGGTGACATGGGCATAGGGAATACAACTGCTGCCACTGCTGTAATATGCGCAGTCACCGGCGTAGATCCACACGACGCGGTGGGCAGAGGCACAGGCATTGATGACAAGGGACTAGAGCACAAGGCAAAGATCATAGCAAAGGCACTTGAGTTTCATAAGCCAGTACCCAAGGATGGCATGGATATCCTCAGTAAGGTTGGCGGATTTGAAATTGCCGGAATCGCTGGAGCAGCCCTAGCTGCTGCCTCAAAGAGAGTAGCGGTGGTCCTCGATGGCGTGATCTCAACCGCAGGCGGGCTTATCGCATACCTAATAGAGCCCAAGGTAAAGGACTATCTGATTGCAGGCCATCGTTCCGTGGAAAAATCACAGAGCGCTGCCTTAGATTACATGGGGATTGAGCCCGTTGTGGACCTCAACATGCGACTGGGAGAAGGCACAGGCGCTGCAATCGCCATGAACTTGGTGGAAGCGGCCTGCAAGATAATGGGGGAAATGGCCTCATTTGACGAGGCCGGGGTATCGAAGAAGATCTAACCTCAGAGCCAGATCCATATCAGCTGTAATATTCTGGGCAAAGCTCCCAGCAAGCTTAAAGAGAGAATAGCTGATGAGTTGCGTTCCATTTCTATGCCTCATCGAAGAAAAGGGCCAAGGTTGCCAAGCATGCCATTGTAACCCATGGCCATACTAACCCTTTTAATCTCTGCGGGTCTAATTCCCTGAAGCTTGCTTCGTTCCTTGCTTTTTAGATACCCCGCAGCAAGCTGCGGGGTAGTTAATTTAGACTGGGCACTGTCGGTCCTTAAAAAAGACCGAGGCACTCTAGCAAATCCAATAGGACTGTAGCAAATAAAAATTTGTTGTTTGGCAGGATCAAAAAAAGTTTGACTTTATCAAACTTTCAAGCTATTATCGCTGGGCAAACTCTCACAAAGGGGCCCGCTATGACCGATGAAGCCAAGGCCTTAAACCTAGGGAAAAAGATAAGGCAGATCCGCTTGACACGCGGCCTGACCCTTCAGGAGTTATCCAGTCTGACGGGGCTTTCAAAGCCATCTCTCTCACAGATTGAAAATGACGTCACGATTCCTCCTATTGCCACTCTTTTAAAGATATCGCGAGCACTTGGGAAGCATATAGCAGAATTCTTCCAGGATGAGACGCCTGTGTTGGAAAGGATTTCTTTAGTCCGGGCAGAGGAGCGAAAAGAGATCATGAGTCACATGCAGATAGAGGCTCGCAGGATCGGTTACAGATACGAGTCACTGGCCTATCATCTTGCTGACAAGAGAATGGAGCCCTTTGTAGTGGAGATCGAGCCCAGGGACGAGAATGCATCGATTTTTTACAATCACAAGGGTGAGGAGTTCCTGTTTGTAATGGAAGGTGAATTGGAATTCAGGGGAGGAGATAAGATCATTACGTTGAGACCAGGCGATAGCCTCTATTTTGATTCAGAGATACCGCATGCCCTGAGGGGGCTAGGAGGTAAGAAGGCAAAGGTATTAGCTGTGATTTATTCTCCAGAATAGTTACTTGATTCTCACTTGCCTTGGGAAGGAAATTCAATATGCAAGAGATAAGATTCCACGGACGCGGAGGACAAGGAGCCGTCGTCGGCTCGGAAACACTGGCACATGCATTTTTCTTAGAAGATAAGTTTGTCCAGGCATTCCCAGCATTTGGTGTTGAGCGTAGGGGAGCACCAGTGATGGCCTTTTGTCGTGTTGATGACACACCCATTAATCTGCGTAACCAAATCTATGAGCCCGACCACATAGTGGTGCTTGACTCATCTCTCCTCGAAACGGTGAACGTCACCGAGGGACTGAAGAAGGGGGGCTGCGTTGTAATCAATGGGAGGAGGCCTGGCCAGTATTACCGCAGCAAGATAGGCGAAGATTTTAAGGTGTTTTTGGTTGATGCTGGTCGGATTGCGGTTGAGCATGGGTTGGGTTCTGTCACCAACCCCATCGTCAACACTGCAATCTTGGGGGCATTCGCAAAGGCCACTGGCCTTGTCTCCATAGAGGCTGTAGAGAAGGCTATCATGGAATATGTCCCAGTGAAGAGAGATGGCAACCGACTAGCTGCAAGGGCTGCTTATGAAAAAGCAAAGGCCATCTAAGGGAATAGTGGGGACAATTTGCTTAACATCCTTTTGGTGGGGTGGGATGAAATGCGGAAGAATGGAATAAGGGAGTCTTTGACAATGAAATTTGAAAAAAGAAGCGCAAGGGCCAAAAAGTATGAGATAACGAGTTGGCGAGACTTTCCGCCAATGAATGTTTCCCTGGGCACAATGCTTCATAACCTTACTGGTAGCTGGAGGTTTATTAAGCCCATCTATGAAGATAAGACTCCTGCGTGCCAGAATGCCTGCCCGTGCGGCAATGATATCGAGGCCTGGATCAAGTTGGCTCAAAAAGGTGATTTTGAAAAGGCCCATCTCCACATTAAGAGGGAAGAACCTTTCCCTGCCATACTTGGCAGGGTATGTTTTAGATTTTGTGAGAGTCAGTGCAACCGTGCGGGTCTCGACGAAAGTATAAGTATACGCGAGCTGGAAAGGTATGTGGGGGATAAGGGGCTCAAATCGTCGATCCAGCCCAAGGTCCCCGCGGTCCATGACAAGACCTTGGCAATTGTGGGTTCCGGTCCTGCAGGTATGTCAGCGGCTTACTTTGCTAGACTGCTTGGATTTAATGTAACCATCTATGAGGCGGAGCAGGTTATGGGGGGCATATTGAGGTTGGGGATCCCGGCGTACCGCCTTCCCAGGGAGATTGTTGATGCAGAATTTCATCTTTTGCGGCAGATGGGGATAGAGATGAGAGAGGGTGTCAGGGTCGGGGTGGATGTGGAGTTCGAGAGGTTGTGCGAGGACTTTGACTACGTGTTTCTGGCAGCAGGCGCCCACAAGAGCAGAAGCCTCGGTATCAGTGGT
>DQZA01000205.1 GCA_011042035.1 Desulfobacteraceae bacterium | reverse complement strand
GTAATAGATATGTCGCCCCTAAGAAGGAGCTTCTACAGGAACGTCCACAGGTTGTGGACGAACCTCTAAAAAAGTCATCACCAAGAGGCCAAGGCTCGCAAGCCAAAGCCATGGCCTCGAAGACTAACCGTGGCACGGTTGAGCGGATGGATTGGTTGTACAGAAAGAGGCCAACCCTGCCTTGGCTAATTTTACTTTCCTTGTGGGGAATGTGGTGGGGAACAGGTTTTGTGGTCGAAAAGATAAGGGGTTACGAGTTAACGTAACCCCTTGATTTTCTTATGGGGTGAGTGATGGGATTTGAACCCACGACCGCTGGGGCCACAACCCAGTGCTCTACCTATTGAGCTACACCCACCATTAAAGTTTATCGTAACAAAATCGGTTCTCCATATCAAGCTGTTTTCTCAATCTCATCCGAGGCGGGTAAATGAGCACGTGCTTTTGACAAACAGGGAAGGGTGGGGCATTCATTAACGTGATTGCAGGCTGTTGTGAGCGTCGTCGGCTTATTTGACGTTTTGTGGATTTTGTGATTAACATCCATTAGATCTTGCGATCCCTCAGAGAGATCTTGTACCTACTGCTTAGAAAAATGCACCATACGTCAAAGGAGAGATCAATGGACCGACGCTCACAACTTTTCCAGAAGATTCCTAAGGTGGACCGGTTGCTGGAAACTGATGAAGTTCGCCGTGCACTTGAGACCTATCCGAGGACCCTTGTGATGAAGGCTATTCATGAGGTGCTTGACAATCTCAGGGAGGAAATAGAATGCGGACTTCTGTCCGAGGAGTCACAACTGTCCCCGAATCCCGTGACCAGCCTTGTTGTAAATAGGATAAGGGAGTTAGACAGGCCCAGTCTGCGTTCAGTCATAAATGCCACGGGGGTGGTGGTCCATACAAATTTAGGCCGCTCCCTGATGGCCAGGCGTGTCCTTGAGATGTTCGGCCCCCTTAGCGGAAGATATACCAACCTGGAGTATGATCTCAAAGAAGGAAGAAGGGGAAGCCGATATGTGCACGTGCAGGAGATTCTCAAGGAGCTTACTGGGGCCGAGGATGCGATGGTGGTAAACAACAATGCGGCTGCGGTGTTGATCTGCCTGGATACCCTTGCGCGCGGGAGAGAGGTAGTGGTATCGCGAGGACAACTGGTGGAAATTGGCGGTTCCTTCAGAATACCAGAGGTCATGAAAAAAAGTGGCGCCAAGATGGTGGAGGTGGGTACAACCAACAAGACCCATCTGCGGGACTACGAGGAAGTCATAGGCCCTGAGACTGCTCTGTTGATGAAGATTCATAGGAGTAATTTCCAGATCGTGGGATTCACTGAAGACGTTGACACGAAGGATCTGGTGGAACTGGGCAGGCGATATGGTATTCCAGTAATGGAGGATCTGGGAAGTGGGTGTTTTGTTGACTTGTCAAAATATGGTCTCGCAAAGGAGCCCACGGTCCAAGAGGTGCTTTCCGAAGGTGTGGATTTGGTTAGTTTCAGTGGTGACAAGCTCTTAGGAGGGCCTCAGGCCGGGATCATACTGGGCACAAAGCAACTGGTGGATGCAGTGAGGAAGAATCAATTGAACAGGGCTCTGAGGATTGACAAGTTAACGCTGCTGGCCCTTGAACACACTCTGAGGCTGTACAGGGATGAACAAACAGCTTTGCAAGAGATTCCCACCTTAAGAATGATCATCCAACCATATCAGGAATTACGGCGGAAGGCTCAACGCCTCTTGCGGCGAATAGGGAGTTTGGAGAGTGCTAACTTTATCGTCCATAGCGCAGAGGGAAGTTCCAAGGTGGGGGGTGGAGCTTTACCCCTTGTCGAACTTCCCACTAGGCTGGTCTGCCTGAGGCCTGGAAAGATGGGCGCTCACGGCATGGAGCAATGGCTGAGGGCATATGATCCGCCCATAATCTGCAGGGTGGAAAAGGAGGAGTTGGTCCTCGATGTGAGGACAATCCTGGATGATGAGCTTAGTGTCGTTGCAAGGGCTGTAAGAGAAATGGCAGCCGTATGAACAACCCACTGTCTGAGTCTCAAAGGCTCTGGCAGGAATTGTCTTTGGCTTAGAAAAAGACGCCCCTTGCAGATGATCTGGCCGCAAGGGGCATCTTTTTGAATTCGGGACTGTTAGATACTTTCCTTGAGGGCCTTTCCAGGGCGGAACCGTACTGTCTTGCTGGCCTTGATTTTTATCACTTCGCCTGTCTGAGGATTTCTTCCCTTCCTAGCCTTTCTCTTAACCACTGTGAAAGAACCAAAACCTGCCAGTGCTAATTTCCCTTCCTTTTTTAGGGTCTTTTTTGCCAGGTTAATAAATGAGTTAAGACATCTTTCCGCATCTGCCTTTGATAAGTCACTTGCCTTGGCAATTTCACTGATCAATTCGGCTTTAGTCATTTCTTCCCCCCTTTTGTTAGATTGTTTAAGAATAACGTGGCCATACCCTTAGGCGATCGGAACGAATAATCTTCCCCCCTTTCTATGGTGATTTATTTAAGATTCCCCCGGCTACATACGGCCTTAGAGGTAAGTCGAGTTCAGTTCAAAATATTGTCAGCGCAAGGGTTGCGCGAAAGCCTCTTGGTTTGCGGTAAATAAAGGTGGACCTATTTGAAGCGGATATTTCTTTAGCATAGCGATTAGGTATTTTCAACAAAAAAGAGTGCCCATGAGGCTTTATTTAGCGCAGGATCAAAAAAAGCGTCGCGCTTTGAGCAAAAATCCTTGAGGTTGGCGAAGTTGACAAATCAGGGGTGACGCTATAAGTTCAATAAAAGCATGGGTAACAGGTCTGCTGTATGGCACTGATAAGGATAAGGAGGGTCTGGCTTTGCGCAAGATGATCGAACACATACTTAAAGATAGCCTTTCAGTAAAGGATCAATTTATCAGGGAGAATATCGAGAAACTTATATTTCTTTCTGAAAGGATTGCCCAGGCCTTTACAAACAACAAGAAGCTAATGATTTGTGGAAATGGTGGCAGTGCTGCTGATGCGCAACATATAGCGGCTGAGTTTGTGAATCGCTATGAAATGGAACGGCCTTCCTTGCCTGCCATAGCATTGACCACCGATACCTCTGTCCTTACCAGTATCGGCAATGACTATTCTTTCAAAGAAATTTTTTCCAAACAGATCAAGGCAATGGGGCTTGACGGCGATGTTCTGCTTGCGATAAGCACGAGCGGGAACTCGGAAAACGTTGTTAAGGCCGTTAAGGACGCAAGAGATCTCCATATTTATACAGCCGCATTTTTAGGCCAGGACGGGGGAGCGTTGGGAAAGATTGCGGATTTATCTTTAATTGCTAGGTCCAAGAGTACACCAAGGATTCAGGAGGCCCATATCCTTGGCGGGCATATTTTGTGCCACTTGGTTGATTATATACTTTTCCGGGCTCCCATTGGATCCACAGAAGAATAAAGATGATACCCTGGTAGGGGAGTTCACTATGACGCAGAGAGAGTTAGGCCGGGAGAAAAAGGAAAATGGCCAAGATTGAGCCCATATCATTGGAGAAAGTTAAGACCTACCCACTTGGCGAGCGGCAGAGCAAAGTCAGGGCAGAGGACTTCTCACGGCCGTGGAGCGAGGGAGGAAGCCTTGCAGCGTGGCTTGACAGACTTCCTCAAATCTTGGCAGCCAAGGATCTTAATGAGATTGTGGACCGTATAGTTATAGCGGTATCCTCTGAAAGGAAGGTTATCCTTGGAATGGGAGCCCACCCTATCAAGGTGGGACTGAGCCCAATTATCATAGATTTGATGGAAAGGGGGATTCTCAGTGCCATAGCCATGAATGGTGCCTGCATAATTCATGATTGCGAGGTGGCTATGGTTGGGCACACGTCGGAGGACGTGGCAAGCGAGCTGGGAGAAGGCAGGTTTGGAATGGCCAAGGAAACGGCAGAGACCCTAAACCAGGCTATAGCAGAGGGGTGGGCCTCGGGCATAGGCCTAGGAGAGGCTGTGGGTAAGCTTTTGATTCGGAAAAATTTTCCCTATAATAAAATGAGCATACTGGCTAAGGCAAATGAGCTGGATATCCCGGTAACAGTGCATGTAGCCATTGGTACTGACATAATTCATTGCCACCCATCCTTTGATGGGGCGGCGGCGGGTAAGGTCTCGCATCATGATTTTAAGGTATTTGCAGGCCTGGTAAAGGAACTGGAAGGCGGGGTATTCATAAACCTGGGCTCTGCGGTAATATTGCCAGAGGTCTTTTTGAAGGCAGTGAGTGTAGTGAGAAATCTGGGTTTCAACGTGAAGGAATTTACGACTGTGAATATGGATTTCATCAGGCATTACAGGCCAATGACCAATGTTGTACATCGCCCAACACAAGAAGGCGGAAAGGGTTACAGCTTGGTTGGGCACCACGAGATAATGCTACCTTTACTCGCAGCCGCGGTGATAGAGCGGCTCGCGTGAGATTCCACGAATAAAGAGGTGATCCTTATGCCAATATATGAATTCAGGTGCATGGAATGCGATGAAGAATTCGAGACGCTTGTTTTTGGGTCTGGAAACGACATCGAATGTCCCAAGTGTAGCAGCAGTAAATTGAAGAGGCTTATGTCGTCCTGTGGGTTTAAGAGCAGTGGGGAGTTTACGCCTTCTGCGGGCTCCGGGGGGTGTGCTTCCTGTGCAGGTGGAAACTGCTCCACGTGTCATTGATAGAGGAAGCAGTGACAAGAGTAGGGTTTGGCTACGATGTGCACAGGCTGGTGAGGGGAAAACGCCTGATAATCGGGGGGGTGGAGATCGAGTGGCACATGGGATTGCACGGCCACTCGGATGCTGATGTGCTTGCTCATGCCATAATGGATGCAATGCTGGGTGCATTGGGCAAGGGCGACATTGGTCAACATTTCCCTGACACTGATGAACAATACAGGGGGGCAAATAGCTTATCCCTGATGGAGAAGGTTGTGGGATGGATGCACGAGGAAGGATACAGGATAACTAATCTGGATGCATCCATTGTTGCCCAGGCACCAAAACTATCAAAGTATTTTCCCCAGATGAGGGGCAACTTGGCCAAGGTGCTCGGGGTAAATGTCTCGGACATCAACCTGAAGGCCACTACCACAGAGGGCCTGGGGTTTTGTGGCAGAGAGGAGGGAATTGCTGCATATGCGGTGGTAACGATAAAGAAGGCGTAAGGCACAAGGCACAGGGCAAAACGAAACAGCAGAATATTGAATGTTGAATCATGAAGTCCGAAGTTCAAAATTGGTAGTTCGATATTTGTGATTCAGGGAAGGGGGCTTGTTCGTCGTGGACGGACAGCGGCATATGCGTGAGGCGTAAGACTTAAGAATCATGGTAAGAAGCGGAGAAATTTTTACGCTGGAGGAATAATTACATTGTCTCTGATATTCTACAATACCGCATCAAGGCGGAAAGAGGAGTTTATACCCCTGGAAGAAGGAAAGGTCGGGATGTATGTGTGTGGTGTTACGGTCTATGACCTGTGCCACATAGGGCATGCTCGGTCTGCTATTGTCTTTGACGTTCTTGTGAGGTACCTGAGGGCAAGGGGATTTAATGTTACGTATGTAAGGAACTTCACGGATGTGGATGACAAGATCATTAACAAGGCAAACGAGATTGGAAAGGACACGACAGAGATTGCCGAGGAGTATATCAGGGCATTTTACGAAGACATGGACCGGCTGGGTGTCTTGAAGGCCGATTTTGAGCCAAAAGCCACCGAACACATAGGCCACATGATAGAAATGGTTCAAGCGTTGATCAACAATGGCTATGCATATATTGTGAATGGCGATGTTTACTTTTCAGTGGAAAAGTTTCCGGACTATGGGAAGCTCTCTGGTAGAAAGCTGGAGGACATGCACGCAGGCAGCCGCATAGCCATAGACGAGAAGAAAAGGCACCCCATGGATTTTGCACTCTGGAAGGCTGCAAAACCTGGGGAGCCTCAATGGGAAAGCCCTTGGGGACCAGGTCGGCCGGGATGGCACATAGAATGCTCAGTCATGAGTAATTACTATCTGGGCCGTACCTTTGATATACACGGAGGAGGAAGGGATCTTCTTTTCCCTCACCATGAAAATGAAAGGGCACAGTCCATAGCGGCCAATGGAGGTGAATTTGCGCGCTATTGGATCCACAATGGGTTTGTTACTGTTGAATCAGAAAAGATGTCAAAGTCGCTTGGGAACTTTGTCACCATCCGTGATGCCTTGGAGCAATGCCATCCTGAGGTCTTGCGGTTGTTCCTCCTTAGCAAGCACTACCGCAGCCCCATAGATTATTCTCAAGAAGCGGTAAGTGCCACGCACTCTGGTTTTGTGCGAATCTATAGGACCCTCGAGAGGCTTGAAGAGGTGCTTGGGTCATCCGAAACGGCACAGGCCGAGGTTTCTGAACCGTTTTTGTCAGGTGAGGGGCTAAGTCCATTTCTCGGCAGATTTGTGGAAGTGTTGGATGAGGATCTCAATACCGCAGGCGCGGTGGGTCTTATGTTCGAAAAGGTTAGGGAGATCAACAAGGCCTTGGACGGGGTAACAACCGGCCAAGGCGATGTCAAAGGGGCCCTGGCAGAGCAGCGCAAAGAGCTGTTTAGGGCAGCTACGGTACTCGGGATCTTGCAAAGGACTCCAAAACAATTCTTTGAGGAAATACCACAGAAAAAGGTGGAGATAGATCCGTCACAAATTGAAAAGCTAATCTCTCAAAGGGCAGAGGCCAGGGCATGCAAGGATTGGGCAACGGCTGACAAGATTCGAGACCAGCTCAAGGCCAAGGGGATTGTCCTGGAAGATGGTCCCAAAGGGACCACCTGGAGGCTGGATGTTTGAGCTGGTTACCGACCTCGAACCATGCGGTGATCAGCCCAAGGCCATTGAAGATCTTGCGGACGGCCTTAAGAGGGGGTTCAAGCACCAGGTGCTCCTGGGTGTCACAGGCTCGGGCAAGACCTTTACCATGGCCCACGTGATCGCTAGGGCGCAGAAGCCTACCCTCGTGATAGCCCCTAACAAGACCCTTGCTGCTCAGCTCTACGGTGAGCTAAAGGGGTTTTTCCCGAACAATGCCGTGGAATACTTTGTGAGTTACTACGACTACTATCAGCCAGAAGCATACATCCCTCAAACAGACACGTACATCCAAAAAGATGCTCATATTAATGAACAGATTGACAAGATGCGCCACTCTGCCACAAGGTCACTGCTGGATCGTGATGATGTGATCATTGTGGCCAGTGTCTCCTGCATTTACGGCCTGGGCTCACCAGAGGCCTACCATGGCATGCTTCTCTATGTCGAGAATGGAAAAGAGCTATCGGTAGAGGATGCC
>DQZA01000286.1 GCA_011042035.1 Desulfobacteraceae bacterium | reverse complement strand
GCTTTAGGTCATGCCAATTTTCCCCCTGTAACCCGTGAGGTTTCAGTTGCGAGACACGGAAAAAGAAGTCAATTTCACCCGCGACCAGGTCTACGCCAAATACACTGAACCGCTCCATAGCAAAAAACCCTGAAAAATCGCACCTGATTTTCTTCACGGCCAAGGTATGATCGCCTTATTGCTTATATCGGGATTCTAGGGGTTCTTATTTCAGCTTGACGAAGCTTTGCCGAATGGATAAACTTTATAGAATAGTTGAATAAGGCATCCTATGCGGAGAGATGGCCGAGCTGGCTGAAGGCGCTCGCCTGCTAAGCGAGTGTGGGTCGAAAGATCCACCGAGGGTTCGAATCCCTCTCTCTCCGCCATTTTTTTGCCCAGTTTGTCACAACGATCATCGTTTTCGATGTCTCGGGAAGCCGGATTAAGGATGATTTCTGAGATATGCAAAGCCTTGGTCCTCTCTTTGTGGATTGCCATTAAAAGACCAGGGGCTGCCGCGGTAGACATAACAAACCGCTGCAACCTTCGCTGCAAGCACTGTTACTGGTGGGAGCAAGGCCATCCTCAAGAATTGGATGATCGAGACATGGTGCAGCTTTTCCGCAGGTTAAAGACCCAGGGGATGAGGGCAGCCATTCTATACGGGGGAGAGCCTGCGTTGCGACTGGATGTGTGCAGGGCGGCCACTGAGATCTTTGATGGTGTGTTGGTTTTTACCAATGGGACACTTGGTCTCCCGGAACTGGGCAGCGGGCAATGGATTGTCTCCCTTGATGGGTCGAAGGAGGTAAATGACAAAATCAGGGGCCAGGGTGTGTTTGATTCTGCCGTAGAGAGTATCAAACGGGCTCCCATTCCTCCAATCGTTCATATGACCATTTCAAGACTAAACGCAGCATGCCTTGAGGATTTCGTGCGAGAAATGTTGGAATTACCCATAAAGGGTATGGGTTTTTCCTTTTTTACGCCCATAAGGGGGCTTGACCAGCAGGATCTAATCATCCCCATAGAAGAAAGGAAAGGGGTTGTAAAGAGGCTTTTGGCACTGCGTGAAAAATACGGGGAGAGGGTGGGATTTACACGGGCAATGGCAAGGCAGGTATTGGCCGATGGGAGCTTTTCCTCATGGAATAGTTACGAGAGGTGCCCTGTGTCCAAGGGCCTTCAATGCTACAGGGCTGACGGGACACGCAAGCTTTGTACCTACGGGGATGATGCTGATTGCTCCCAATGTGGATGTGCCGCTGTAGCGGTGTACAGAGGGGCCCTTTATCCTCCCAACTATGAGACTATGAGGTTGATCCTCGGACTAACGAGCCCTGGGTTTTTGCCAAAAAGGTGAGATGTCAAAGTGGGGGGCGTGTAAGATGGAGACTCAGAGGCAGGAAAATGACGAAAAGGGTGCTGTACGGTGCCGTGATTGTAAGCACTTCTCGTTTTTTCATAATGAAAAGGGACACAACAGCCCTCAGGCCCTTGGAAAGTGCCTGGCACAATCATGGGATGGCAACCGTGGCCAGTGGCCGTTGCTGCTTCATCCTTGCGGGAGTTTTGTACGGAAGTCTCAGTAGGGTTTGCTGCTGTAAGTTGGCCCGATAGTAGATTTGCTGTTATCCCCCTAATTATTGAGCTGAGACTAAAAAATTCTCTATTGTCAGGAGTCCCTGTTTTTCCAGATGGTACCGCTTGGTGTGTCGAATATTTCTATGCCCTTTTCTTTTAACTGATTTCTTATGGCATCTGCAGTCTTCCAGTCTTTTTGTTTTCGGGCTTGTTCGCGTTTCTTGATTAATGCGAACACCTCCGGGCTTAAGTCCATTGGCTCCAGCTTCATTACTCCCAGCACCGAGTTTATACTATCCAGTGCCTTGAGCACTGCCTCTTTATCTCCCTGGTCCAGGCCTCGCCGGTCCATGATCCGGTTTAGTCGGCCCATAAAAGTGAAGAGCGCTGCAAAGGCGGCGGCTATATTCATATCGTCATCTAGGGCTTCGGTAAATCCATGACGCAGGTCATATATGAGTTGGTTTATCTCATGATTTGAAAGAGCTTGAGCGGCGAAGTGGATCTTTTGGACGAAGCTGTCCAGATGGTCTAAGGTGTTTTTTACAGCTTCTAGTTTTGACCAGGACAAGAACAGAGGTTTGCGGTAATGTCTGGTAAGGAGAAAATATCTTACTTGCCTGCCTGAATAGCCCCTTTGCAGCACTTCCCTGAGGGTAATGGAGTCCTGCTCCTGGTTCCCCGCTTTGCCACCCATCAAAACCTGTTCGTTATGCAGCCATACCTGGGCTGGTGGTTTGCTGCTGAGGGCCCTGTTTATAGCGATGGCGTTTTCGTGGTGAGGGAAAATTAATTCAACACCGCTTGTGTGTATGTCGTAAGCTTCTCCAGCCAGTTTTCTGGCAATGGCTGAACACTCAAGGTGCCAACTGGGTCTGACGTTTCCCCAGGGCGTTTGAAAGAAAATCCCCTTCTTCAGTTCGTTAAGGGTTGATCTTTTGAGCAATGTGAAGTCCCTCGGATTATCCTTTTCATATTGATCGAGGTCTACAGTCTTTCCCACTCTTATCTTATCTAGGTCGATTCTTGAAAGCTCGCCGTAGCCCTCAACCCTGGAGATATCAAAATATATAGAGCGGAATTTCTCATATGCCACCCCTTTTTCCATGAGCTTCTTTACCATCTCTATCATGTCAACCACGAATTCAGAGGCCTTCGGGTAGTGTGTGGCTTTCTTGATGTTGAGCTTTTCTAGGTCTTGGAGAAATGCTTTATAATAGGATTCCGTGAACTCCTTGAGGGACATGCCAGCCTTTTCAGCTCCTTCAATGGTCCTGTCATCTAAGTCTGTCAGATTCATAATATGGGTGACGCTGAAACCCTTGAATTCCAGGTATCGCCTCAGAAGGTCGGCAAATATGAACCTTCTGCACTGCCCGAGGGTTATGTGGTGGCAGAGGGTGGGACCACAGGAGTAAATGGTAACCCTATTTTCTTCTAGAGGCACGAATTCTTCCTTCTTTCGCGTAAGGGTGTTGTAGAAGCGTATACCGGAGGTCTTCTTTACGGTAAAAAGCGGTGTACTGAGGTAGCGTTCGCCCCCGTCAGGGAGCACAACAACGATTCGGCCACTAGACATTTCCCTTGCCAGCCTGAGGGCCGCGGCCATGGCAGCCCCTGAACTCATGCCAACAAATAGCCCTTCTTGCTTGGCAAGTCCTCTCGCTGTCTGAAATGCCTCTTCATCATCAATATGAATAATTCTGTCAAGGAGGGTTCGGTCAAATATGCCCGGCTGGTAGGACTCCTTCATGTTTTTCAATCCTTGGATCTTGTGGCCAAGGTATGGTTCCACTCCCACCACCTTTACGTTCGGGTCTAGCTCTCTGAGTCTCCGGGCCAGGCCCATGAGGGTGCCGGTGGTGCCCATTGCGGCCATCGCTATGTCAAGACAGCCTTGGGTTTGCTCCCATATTTCCAAGGCGGTTCCGTGGTAATGAGCCTTCCAATTGGCCTCATTGTTAAATTGGTCAGCCAGCCAATATTTATCAGGTTCTTTCCGTACTAAATTGTAGACATACTCAATGGCACCATCAGTGCTGAGATGGGCTGGTGTGAATTTTATTTCAGCGCCCATTGCCTTCAGAATTTTTACCCTTTCTTCGCTCACTGATTCCGACATAACAAGAAGGATTCTATAACCCTTAACCGCAGCAACCAGGGCCAGACCTATGCCGGTGTTACCACTTGTGGCTTCAAGTATAATCTTGTCCTTGGTGAGCTCGCCTTTCTTTTCAGCCTCTTCGATCATATACAGGGCAGGACGGTCCTTTACTGATCCACCTGGATTGAAACACTCCAGTTTGGCAAGGACTTCTACATTTCTGTTAGGGTTTAACTTGTGTATTGGCACCAGCGGAGTATTTCCTATTAAATCCAGGATCGAGTTCTTTTTATGTTTCATTCCAAGGGTTTCTCCAGAAAGAAATTAAGACTCCAATATAGCCAACGGCTATTTCTATTTCAATGGATAAGTTTATTGACCTATGGGACCATGGCTGATACCTTCCAAGGCAAAAAGTTGGGAGGACAGAAATGAAGATATTGGTCAGCGGAGGAGCAGGCTTTATAGGATCCAACGTGGTGGACGGATATGTGGAAAACGGGCACCAGGTGGTGGTAGTGGATGATCTTTCCAGTGGGGCAAGGGAGAATGTAAACCCTGATGCTGTCTTTTATCACGAGGACATAAGATCACCGCGGATGCAGGAGATATTTGAAAAGGAGAGGCCTGAAATCCTCAATCACCATGCAGCTCAAATCAGCGTGCCAGCTTCGGTGGAAGATCCGCTTACCGACGCGGACATAAATATAAAGGGCTTTTTGAACCTTCTTGAATGCGCAGTAAAATACGGCACCAATAAGGTCATATTCATTTCCTCCGGCGGGGCTATTTATGGCGAGGCAGAAGAGTATCCAACATCGGAAAATTATCCTCCACAACCTCTTTCTCCTTATGCAGTTGCCAAATTTTGTTCGGAAAAATACCTGGCCTTTTACAGGCACCAGTATGGGCTCGAATACACGACCCTGCGCTATGCAAATATCTATGGGCCCAGGCAGATACCGCATGGCGAAGCGGGCGTTGTGGCCATATTCATGGACAATATCTTGGAAGGTAAACAATCGGTTCTTTACCACTTTGAGGGTGAGCCAGATGGCATGATACGTGATTATTGTTATGTGGGAGACGTGGTTGAGGCCAACATCAAGGCCCTGGCGGCCGGGGATGGGGATTTTTTTAATATCGGCACCGGGGTCGAGACCAAGACACTCAAGTTATATGAAAAAATCATAGATGCTTTCGACAATGCGGGAATTCAAGTGCCCCAGGAAATAAGGACTCCAAAGCGGGAAATGGCCCGGCCGGGGGATTTGACGAGAAGCTGCTTGAGGGTGGAAAAGGCAAAAAGGGCGCTGGATTGGACCCCTAAGACAAGCCTTGAGGAAGGCCTGGCAAAGACATTACGGTGGCGGTTTGGCAAGAAACAATAGAAGGCCAAAAAAGACAGAAAAAATGGCCCGAGACTCTTGACAAGGGGGGGATCGGGATTAACTTATTTCATTAATCATTCAGGGGCGTTAATAAGTGCCCTTTTGCCACGTCAAAAAAGTATCGGTGGAAAAATAAATAAATAAATTTTCGGAGGAGAGAGGAACCATGAAATTGAGACCATTGGGTGACAGAGTTATTGTGAAAAGGATAGAGGAAGAAGAAAAGACCAAAGGCGGAATCATTATCCCTGATACTGCCAAGGAAAAACCCATAGAGGGCGAAGTGATAGCCGTTGGTGATGGAAAACTTTTGGAGAACGGGCAAAAGATCCCTCTGGAGGTGAAGAAGGGTGATCGCGTTCTATTTGGCAAGTATGCTGGCACAGAGGTGAGGATTGAGGGAGAAGAGCTTCTTATCATGCGGGAAGACGATGTTATTGCAGTGGTAGAAAAGTAATAAATTCGATTGAGAATTTAAGTAAATTTCAAGGAGGGAGATCAATATGGCAAAGGAAATTAAATATGATGTCAAGGCAAGGGAGGCGATCTTGAGGGGCGTGGATACCCTTGCCGATGCAGTGAAGGTTACATTGGGCCCCAAGGGAAGAAATGTGATTTTGGAAAAGACATTTGGCTCCCCAACCATAACCAAGGACGGTGTGACCGTCGCAAAGGAGATCGAGCTAGAAGACAAGTTTGAGAATATGGGTGCCCAGATGGTCAAGGAGGTGGCCTCTAAGACCTCAGATGTGGCTGGTGACGGCACCACCACTGCCACGGTTTTGGCACAGGCCATTTACAGGGAAGGCTCCAAGCTTGTAGCCTCTGGAATGAATCCCATGGCACTGAAGAGGGGAATAGACAAGGCTGTCGAGGTGGCAATCGGGGAGCTGAAAAAGATTTCCAAGCCCACCAAGGACCAGGAGGAAATTGCTAGGGTAGGAACCATTTCGGCAAATAACGATCCCACCATAGGCAACATCATTGCCGAGGCCATGAACAAGGTGGGTAAAGAAGGGGTGATCACGGTGGAAGAGGCGAAAGGAATGGAGACCACCCTTGAAGTGGTGGAAGGAATGCAGTTTGACCGTGGTTATCTTTCCCCCTATTTTGTCACCGATCCTGAAAAGATGGAAGTTGTTCTTAGTGAACCCTATATCCTGCTTCATGAAAAGAAAATCAGCAGCATGAAGGATATGATTCCAATTCTCGAGCAGGTAGCCAGATCTGGCAAGCCCCTTTTGATTATTGCTGAGGATGTGGAAGGAGAGGCACTGGCCACATTGGTGGTGAACAAGCTCAGGGGTACGCTTCAGTGCGCGGCAGTGAAGGCCCCTGGCTTTGGCGACAGACGCAAGGCAATGCTCCAAGACATAGCCATCTTGACCGGTGGCCGAGTGATTTCAGAAGATCTGGGCCTCAAGTTGGAAAATGTGAGCTTGAACGATCTTGGTACTGCCAAGACGGTGCGCGTTGATAAGGATAACACCACCATCGTGGATGGTGGCGGAAGCCGTCAGGATCTAGAGGGAAGGGTGAAACAGATTAGGGTTCAAATCGAGGAAACAACATCTGATTATGATCGTGAGAAATTGCAGGAGCGCCTAGCCAAGCTGATCGGCGGTGTTGCGGTGATTAATGTTGGGGCAGCCACTGAGACAGAGATGAAAGAAAAGAAGGCCAGGGTTGAAGATGCCCTGAACGCCACGAGGGCTGCTGTTGAAGAAGGCGTTGTCCCAGGTGGCGGTGTAGCGTTGCTCCGGACTCTAAATGCGGTGGCCAAGCTGCAGTTGGAAGGCGAGGAGGAGTCTGGGGTCAAGTTAGTGCTTAGGGCCCTTGAAGAACCGGTCCGCCAGATTGCAAATAACGCAGGCGAGGAGGGCTCTGTGGTGGTTGAAAAAGTCAAGGCGGGAAAAGGGGCGTTCGGATATAACGCAGAGACCGGTGAGTACGAAGACCTGATGAAGGCTGGTATCATTGATCCCACCAAGGTGACTCGATTTGCCCTTCAAAATGCGGCATCGGTTGCAGGGCTTCTGCTGACTACAGAGGCCATGGTCGCTGAAAAGCCCAAGCCCAAGGAGGAGACTCCAGCGATGCCCCCCGGAGGAGGCATGGGTGGGATGATGTAATAGCGGGAAGTTTATTGTTTTAAAAGAAATGTGCCAGGCAGGGTAATAAAGGCCTTGCCTGGCATTTTTGTTTTTCTCCGGGTTGATTTTGTCTATACCAACTGTTAGAAATTGCCATAAGGTTGGTGGGGTTCCTCTGATAGGCGGGAAGACACAATGCATAGGAAGGATAAAGGCTTATGGAGATAGAATTCGAATCCGTATTG
>DQZA01000108.1 GCA_011042035.1 Desulfobacteraceae bacterium | reverse complement strand
TTTGGAGGATATGTCTCCATTGAGTTTAAGTCAGTAATTGCCTTTTTCATAATTGTTCTGGTCTTGTGCTTCAGGCCTAGCGGCCTTTTTGCCAGGCACTATGTGAAGAAGGTCTAAGAGGAACATGTAAAATCAAAGTAAGGAAAGGAGAGGAGATTATGAGAAAATTGTTGGTAGTGGTTTTGGCTTTGGCTATGGTTCTGGGGTTTTCATTGGTTGCAGGTGCCGAAGAGGGAGTCACAGATACTGAGATACATATTGCTCAATGGGGCCCTCAGACCGGTCCCGCGGCTCCTTGGGGTGCGGTGGCCCGTGGCACCGGTGTGTTGTTTAAGATGATCAATGAGCAGGGCGGTATCCACGGAAGAAAGATCGTGTACCACATGTTTGACGATGCCTACAATCCTGCTAAGACAAAGGCAGGGGTTAAAGAGCTACAGGAGAGCGTGGGCATATTTGCCTGGGCCTCAGGAGTAGGCACGGCCTGTGGCCTGTCGGTGAAGGACTACCTCATGGAACGCAAGGTACCCTGGGTGGGTCCTGCGGCAGGGTCCCTGCACTGGATTCAGCCACCGCAGAAGTACCTTTTTGCGGTATATCCACTGTACGTGATTGAGGCCAAGGCCCTCTGCAGGTATGCGGCTAAGAACCTGGGACTCAAAAGAATAGCTATAGCATACCAGAATGACGATTATGGCAAGAATGGGCTCAAGGGCGCCGAGAAAGAGCTGGCCAATTTAGGAATGAAATTAGTGGCAAAAGTACCGGTGGAGAAGTCCGACACTGACATGCGGCCCCATGTGATGCAGTTGCGGAAGGCCAAGGCAGATGCGGTGCTCTTGTGGGTGACCCCTGTACATGCAGTAAGAATAGTTGGGACAGGGCATGCAATGAGATTCAATCCCCAGTGGATGAGCACCAGCACCTGCTCTGATTTTCCGCTTATGTACAAGATTAGCAAGGGGCTTTGGAAGGGTGTTATAGTAGCCAATTTTGCCGAGCTGCCTGATTCCAAGTCCCCATTGATGCTGCAGTACAAAGAGGCTTTCAACAAGTTTGCCGCCAAGGGTGAACGCTGGGGGGTGTTCTTTTATGCTGGAATTGGGTTTGTCGAACCACTGGTGGAAGGATTGAAACGCTGTGGCAGAAACCTGACTGGGGAACGTTTTGTGAAGGAGATGGAGGGAATAAAGAATTTCAAAGGCATATTTGGAAGGATCAGTTACAAACCCTTTGATCCCAATGACCCAACATGCAGGCAAGGACAGAATGAGGTTTTCCTGAGCCAGTGCGTGGAAGGGGCCAAATCAAAGCAGTTAACTGACTGGATGGAAATACACTGGCGATAGAGGCGCTCAGTGGGGCGGGGGCATTGCGCCCCCGTTAACCTTATCAAAACCAAGTTGATCTTGGGGCGGACTGTTCCGTGACCCAAATAAATACTTTTTGAAAGCGTGAAACATGACCTTTTTCAAAGTTGAAGACCTATCCATATCCTTTGGGGGAATTGACGCACTGAAGGATATCAGCTTTGAGGTTGAGAAGGGAGAGATATATGCCATAATCGGCCCTAACGGAGCGGGTAAGACAACCCTGTTTAACTGCATTAATGGTATATACAAGCCTCAAAGGGGAAAGATATTTTTCAAGGGGCAAGAGATCCAGAGCAGAAAACCAGACCGCATAGCCAGGCTGGGGATTGCCAGGACCTTCCAGAACATAGAACTCTTCTCCCGCATGAGTACTATGGAGAACCTGATGCTGGGGCGGCATATCCGGATGAAGACGGGCTTATTCAGAGGTGCACTGCTCTTGGGAAAACGATCCTTTGCTGGAAGGGAAGAGATAGCCCATAGAGAGAAGGTAGAGGAAATCATAGATCTCCTGGATCTTCAATCAGTGAGGAACAAGATGGTTGGTGGCCTTCCCTATGGCACACAGAAACTGGTTGAACTGGGACGGGCCCTGGCCCTGGAGCCAGAGCTTCTGCTATTGGATGAGCCTTGTGCTGGGATGAACTCCGAAGAGAAACAGGATACCATATTCTGGATAAAGGATATACAGGATGAACTAGGCGTTACCATACTGCTTATAGAACATGACATGAAGATGGTGATGGATATCTCTAATCGTGTCCTTGCTATCAACTTCGGAAGCCCGATTATAGAGGGTACACCCGAAGAGGTGCAGCAACACCCCGAAGTCCTGAAGGCATACCTAGGTGAGGAAGAAAACATTGGCAGCGCTGCTTGAGATAAAAAACATAGAGACCTATTACGACCTTATTTATGCCTTAAGAGGCGTCTCCCTGTCGGTAAAGGAAGGGACAATAACCGCTATTTTGGGAAATAACGGTGCGGGTAAGTCCACAATCTTAAAAACGGTAATGGGACTTATTGAGGACCAACCAGATAAGGGCACCATAGAATTCATGGGCAGACGTATAGACGGCAAAGATACAGAGGTGATCGTCCGTATGGGCATCTCGTGCGTACCTGAGGGCAGAGAGGTCTTTGAAGAGCTCAGTGTTAAGGAAAATCTGCTCATGGGTGCTTACACCCGCAGGGACCGAAGGGGCATAAAGGATGACTTCGAGAGAATATATAATCATTTTCCAGTGCTAAAGACCAGGGAAGATCAATGGGCGGGAACCCTGTCAGGTGGGGAGCAACAAATGCTGGCCATAGGCAGGGGGCTTATGAGTCGGCCAAAGCTCTTGTTTCTGGACGAGCCGTCGCTGGGCCTTTCCCCAATATTGGTGAAGGAGATATTCCGGATCATACAAGACATCAACGGGGAAGGGGTCACTATTTTACTGGTAGAACAAAACGCACGTATGGCGCTTTCCATTTCAGATTATGGCCTGATACTGGAAAACGGGCGCTTTGTTATGAAGGGAAGCTCCTCGGAGTTGATGCAAGATAAGGACGTACAAGAATTTTATATGGGTGTTAGGTCTGAGGAATCAGTAAAAGGGTATCAGCGCTGGAAAAGAAAAAAGAGGTGGAGATAGGGTGATCGAGGCAAAGACAGTACCGCAGATTCTAAGGGAGACTGCTGCCAAGTATGGTGACCGGGTGGCCTTGCGAAAAAAGGAATATGGCCTATGGCACGATATTTCGTGGAACGAATATTACCGGCTTGCCTCCTGTGTGGGAGCTGCCTTGCTATCCATGGGGCTTCAGAAAGGTGACTGTGTCTCCATCATTGGTGACAACTGTCCAGAGTGGGTAATTATAGATATGGGTATACAGGCCGCTGGCGGTGTTTCAGTGGGGGTATACTCTACCAATGCCTGGCAACAGGTGGAGTACGTGGTGCAGGATTCGGAATCCAAGTTCTTTTTTGTGGAAAACGAGGAGCAGCTAGACAAGTGGCTTCACTTCCGAGACAATGCGCCACTTCTAAAAAAGGTTATAGTATGGGATTTGGAGGGCTTAAGGGACTTCAAGGACCCCATGGTCATGAGCTACCAGGAACTGGTAGAGATGGGGGAAGAGGCCTTGAAAAAACAACCAGCGATCATTGAGGAGAGTATAAACAAGATCGAGCCTGATGATCTCTCTGTATTGATTTACACCTCGGGCACCACAGGGCCGCCAAAGGGTGCCATGCTAACCCATAGGAACGTAACATGGATGGGGCAGACAATAGCCATAGATAACCCCCTTTTTGATACAGATGAGGTGATGTCCTTTCTGCCCTTATGCCATATCTTTGAAAGGCTATTTTCAGTTTTCGCCCACATAACCCATGGCTATACAGTCAATTTCATAGAAAGCCTGGATACAGTGACCGACAACATGATGGAGATATCGCCAACGGTTGGTTATGCAGTGCCCCGTATCTGGGAAAAGTATTACTCAGCAATCTACATAAGAATGTCTGATGCCACTTGGTTCAAGAGACTGGCCTTTGGCACGGCCCTCAAAATCGGCAAAAAGCGTGCTAGCCTTAAGATGACCTTCAAGAAGGTTCCACTCTACATGGAAGGCCTGTACCAATTGGCCTACTTTTGTGTCTTTAGAAAGTTAAAGGAACGGTTGGGCTTCGACCGGTTGAGGGTCGCCTATTCGGGTGCCGCTCCCATCTCACCAGATGTGCTGTTTTTCTTCCAGTCAATCGGGGTTAATCTAATTGAAGGATACGGCCAGACCGAAGGTACTGGTGTTACCTGTGTGTCTCGTATGGGTCGAGTCAAGTTCGGGACAGTGGGTCCGCCGATTACTGGCACTGAAGTCAGAATCGCAGAGGATGGCGAGATTCTTGTAAGATCTCCGGGCGTATTTAAGGGGTACTACAAGAACCCCAAGGCCACGGCCGAGGCCATAAGGGATGGTTGGCTATATTCAGGAGATGTGGGGGAGATAGACGAAAATGGTTTTCTCAAGATAACGGACAGGAAAAAGGACATAATCGTGACAGCCGGGGGGAAGAACATAACCCCCCAATACATAGAAAATAAACTCAAATTTAGCCCTTACATCAACGATGCAGTGGTGATAGGAGATGGGAGAAAATATCTCACATGCCTGATAATGATCGACGAAGACAATGTAGTTAAATACGCCCAGGACCATAAGGTCCAGTTTTCCACGTACAAGGACCTGACACAAGACCCTGAAATAATAAAATTGATAGGTGAAGAAGTGGATAAGGTCAACGAACAGTTGGCAAGGGTGGAGCAGATAAAGAAGTTCACCATTCTTCCAAAGAAACTCTATGAGGAAGACGGCGAAGTCACCCCCACCATGAAGGTAAAGAGAAAGTACGTGAATGAAGCGTTCAAAGACCTGATTGAAGCAATGTACTCAGGAAAAAGGTAGAAGTGCCTAACGGGCTTGGTTTATAAAGTCAAAGCCTCTCCGGATTCCCTTCTCATTGAGGTCAAAAAACTTTTCCTTGGCCTTAAGGGCAGCCTTCATCCCCTCGATCGTTTCTTTTAAGCTGAGCAGCCCGCTCTTGGCACACACTGCCCCTATCATCACCATATTGGCCGCACGCTCTGAACCCACTTCATTGGCAAGTTCGAGGGTGGGCACCTTCACCACCTCCACATCATCCCTCGGAGGCTCTTCGTTTACCAGGGATGAGTTTATAAAGACCAGCCCTTTTTCCACAACGGTGGGGCCGAACTTGTCAAGGGAAGGCAGGTTCATGGCCACAAGAATATCCGGTTGGGAGGCCACCGGTGAGGCAATCTTTCTGTCAGAGATGGTCACTGTGCAGTTGGCCGTGCCCCCCCGCATCTCTGCACCGTAAGCCGGAAAATAGGTAACATTCACTCCCTTTAGCATAGCGCCGTGGCTGAGCACATAACCCATCAGCAGTACGCCCTGTCCGCCAAATCCTGAAAAAATGGTTCTCGTAATCATGTATTAGTCCTCGTATCCCGTGGTATCCTTTATAACGCCCAAGGGATAGGTGTTAACCATTACTTTGTTAACCCACTCCCATGCCTGCTTGGGTGACATTTTCCAGTTAGTGGGGCATGGCGAGAGCAACTCCACGAGGGCAAAGCCAAGGTCATCAAGTTGGCACCGAAAGGCCTTTTTTATGGCCCTTTTGGCACTCCTTATTTGTTTTACACCTGAAAGGGAGCATCGCTCTATATACACCACTCCATCACATACGGCCAACATCCTTGATATATCTATGGGTTGGCCATGATATCTTGCATCCCTCCCCCCCGGGGTAGTGGTGGCCTCTTGGCCAAGGAGGGTGGTGGGAGCCATCTGCCCACCTGTCATTCCATAGATTGCATTGTTGATGAAAACGGTACTTATGCGCTCGCCCCTGTTGGCTGCATGTATGGTTTCTGCGGTACCAATGGCCGCCAGATCTCCATCACCCTGGTAAGTAAAGACGAACTTGTCCGGTACGGTCCTCTTTATGCCCGTGGCCAATGCCAGGGGCCTACCGTGTGGGGCCTCGATCATGTCGAAATTGAAATAGTTATACGCCAATACGGCGCACCCAACCGGGGGGACACCGATTGTCTTTTCCCTGAGCCCAAGCTCGTCTATGCACTCGGCAACCAGCCGGTGTGCAATGGAGTGCCCACAGCCGGGGCAATAATGGGTATAATTATCCTTTAGGGATTCCGGCCTTCCAAATACCTTTTCGTATTTCAATGCAGGTTCACCACTCATACTTCAATCCTCCGGCCGACCTTTCCGTCTCCGCTGTTAACGGAGCTCAAGAACCCGGCCACCTCTGCTGGGGTAGGAACAATACCGCCTGGGACACCATAAAAATAAATTTCGGCCCTGTCACCCACTGACATGATCACGTCTTCTAACATCTGGCCCGCGGAGAACTCAAAGACCGCTATCTTGGAAACATTTTCCGATAGACTTCGCAGTTGTTTGGTGGGGAAGGGCCAGAGGGTAATGGGCCTGAACAGCCCTATCTTGGGCCCCCTGCCGGCAAGTTCTTCAATAGCACTCTCGGCTATCCTGGCTGCCGTGCCGTATGCAACCACTACTATCTCGGCTCCATCGGTACCAACCGTATCCCAGCGTGTCTCGTTAGCGGTTATTTGCTCGTATTTTTCAAGTAGCTTGAGATTGTGCTGGTACATCAGATTTATGTCTAGGATCATTGAATAAATAGCCCTGGGTTCCCTTCCCTTACACCCGTCCAGGATATAATCCCGGCGAGGTAGGTCTTTAGGGTCTATGGGGTCAGGGAATACCACCGGCTCCATGGTCTGCCCCATCATGCCATCACCGAGTATCATTACAGGGGTTCGGTACTTGTCAGCGATGTCAAAGGCCAAGAAGGTCATCTCTGCCAGCTCCTGGCAACCTGATGGCGCAAGCACGGGCGTCCGATAATCGCCATGTCCGCCCCCCCTTGTGGCCTGGAAATAATCCGCTGCTGAAGGGGCAATATTCCCGAGACCGGGTCCGCCCCGCATGGTATTTGCGATTACTGCAGGGAGTTCCATGCCTGCAAGATAGGAAATACCTTCCTGTTTCAAGGATATTCCCGGTGAGGACGAAGAGGTCATGGCTCTGGCCCCCGCAGCAGTGGCACCTATTATCATGTTGATGGAGGCGATTTCACTCTCGCCCTGAATAAATGTGCCACCCACCTGGGGCAGACGGCCAGAGAGGTATTCCGGTAATTCGTTTTGCGGCGTAATGGGATATCCCGCATAAAAACGGCAACCCGCTAACACAGCTGCCTCTCCCAGCACATGGTTTCCCCTCATTAGAACTTTTTCACTTGGCACGATACACCTCTATTGCAACTTCCGGGCAGACCAGAGCACACATGGTGCATGCTGTGCAACCCTTTCCATCCTCAGAAATATCTTCCTTAGGACGGGCGGGATGATAGCCCTTGCGATTTAATTCCTGATCTACCTCGATAATATGAAATGGACACACCTCAATGCAAAGGTAGCAGCCCTTGCATCTTTC
>DQZA01000290.1 GCA_011042035.1 Desulfobacteraceae bacterium | reverse complement strand
CAAATGGTGCGTTGCAGCCACTAAACCTTGTTTGATTTGGAGATGTTATTTTGTTATGGTACCCTTGATTGTTGCCAATATCCTTGAATGTATGGGAACCAAAGGGTGGTGGAAACGTGAAGCCTGGTGTGAACTTAGCGGTATTTATTTGCCTGGTGATTGCCGCATGCTCTTGGAACCAACCAGGTGCAATGGCTGGAGAGAAAGAAACAGCGATATCCAAGGATGATCGTGTCACTGAGCTTGAGACTAGAATTCAGTTGCTCGAGGAACAAGTAAGTCTTTACCTGGAAAACCTCGGGGCGTGTATCGAGGAAAACGAGGAACTTGAGGCGAGGCTGAAGTCTGCTGAAAAGACGTGTCAGATCAGCGAGGAAAAGTTGCAACTTATCAAGCACCTTTCAGACTTGCTCGGGGCAGATCAGGGACTGGGGTTTCTTGGGAAGTTGCAGACGGAGGAAATAAGAATTTTGACGAGCGTTGTGTTGAAGCGCCTAAATAGAGACTCGGGAGATTGAATTATTATGAAGATTGGCAGAAACGATCCTTGTCCTTGCGGCAGTGGGCTCAAATACAAGAAATGCTGCATGAGGAAAGAAGAGCAAAAGCCAGGTGAATTGGAGGATGTCTATTTCAAGAAATATGGAATTAGGCTGAAACATGAAAAAGACATAAAGGCCATAAAGAGGGCTGGTGTCATTGCATTGAAGACACTAGACCTGGTTGAGTCAAGCCTACGTGTTGGGATGAAGACAGAAGAAATAGACCGGCTTGTTTATGATTTCACCATAAAAAATGGGGCCGTTCCGGCTCCCCTAAACTACAAGGGTTTTCCAAAGAGCGTGTGTGTCTCCGTAAATGAGGTTATCTGCCACGGTATCCCTGGAGAGAGGGTATTGCAGGATGGCGACATAGTGAACGTGGATGTCACGACCATATTGAATGGTTATTATGCTGACACCAGCAAGACCTTTTTCGTGGGGCAGCCCAGCGCAAAAGCCAGGAAGATCGTGGCGGTTGCCAAGGAGTGCCTCAGAAGGGGGATGGCCCAGGTTAGGCCCGGTAACACCATTGGCGACATAGGCTGGGCCATACAGACATATGCCGAGTCTCAAGGCTGCTCAGTGGTGAGGGAGTTTGTAGGGCATGGCGTGGGCTTCAAGTTTCATGAACCACCGCAGGTTCCACATTATGGAAAAAGGGGCGAGGGAATAGCCCTGATTCCCGGAATGGTCTTCACCATAGAACCCATGATCAATTTAGGTAAAAGGCACCTCAAGATCCTGGATGACAATTGGACCGCAGTTACCGCCGATGGGTCGCTTTCTGCCCAGTTCGAACAAACTATCCTTGTGACCGTCGATGGGTATGAAAGCTTAACCCCCTATGACCTCTGATTCCATGGATTCTGCTTCATTCTTGCGAGAAAAGGCCCGGTCCCTTGGTTTCATTGCCGTGGGATTCACACGCCCGAGTTGCCTACCCTATTTTGATTCCTTTCTTTCCTGGGTATCTGAAAGAAGATATGGAGGCATGGACTGGGTCACGAGGTATGTCAACCTGAGGCAAGATCCAGGGATGCTCTTGGCCGGATGCAAGACCATTATTACTCTAGCCTATCCATATTCTCCAGATATCCCCACTTCTCCTGATGGGCTTATGGCCGCTAGATATACCCAAGGGCTTGGTGAAGATTACCATGTGAGAGTCAAGCGCCTCGGGAAGCAGCTTGCAAGGGTGGTTTCCGAGCTCTTTCCAGGTAGCAAGAGCAGGGTTTGTGTGGATTCGGCACCGCTCCTCGAGCGAAGCCTTGCCTATGCCTCTGGTATTGGATTTTTTGGCAAGAACAACATGCTCATAATCCCAGGGTATGGTTCTTACTTTTACCTGGCCGAGGTGTTGACCACAGCGGCGATCCTGCATCATGAACCAAAGCCAATGGACAGCCAGTGTGGTTCATGCACAAAGTGCCTGGAGGCCTGCCCCACAAAGGCCCTTGAGGCCCCCTATGTGCATAATTCAAGCAAGTGTCTGTCGTACTTCACTATTGAACATAGGGGGCCTTTAAGCCACGATGTGGCAAAGGTGATGGGGAAGCGCTTCTTTGGTTGCGACATTTGCCAGGAGGTCTGTCCTTTCAATAGGAAAAGAGGCAAGGCAGTCATTAGCCTTCCATCCGCTGAAGAGATCTTGCAAATGGGGGAGAAGGAGTTTCATCAGGTCTTTGGCAAGACGGCCTTTGCGCGGGCAGGGCTCAGCAAACTCAAAGAAAGTGTAAGAATTGCTCTTCTAAAATAGCAAAAAATCGGACTTTTGACCCATGGCTGCACGCATGCCCATTTTGTAGGCTGCATCCATTGCCTCGGGCACCTGGGAGATATCTGTCTTTTTTTCAACCCCTCTTACGAGAAGTTCACCTGCGTAATCCATGTCAAGGGCGTCGTAAAAGTACCTGGCCACCAGCTTTGTGCAATCAAAAAGCTTTTTCCCCTTAGTTGCTCCTGTGGCAATTAAATAGCCCATGCCACTGTTATAGGTCTTGCGCTGCTCCCTTGTTTTTGTTAGCAGGCGCATGGCCCAGCAGGCCTGCCCGCGATCTATTATCGCCTTGATCTGGGCAGGGGGGCTGTAGAAAAACACGGGAGCTGCCATAATAATGGCGCCCGCTTCCTCCAGCAATGGGTAGATGTCTACCATGTCATCCTTCTGAACACACACCCCTGTTTTGCCGCATCCGCCGCACTCAAGGCATCCAGCGACCTTCACCCGCCTTGCATAGATTCTCTTTGTTTGTGCTCCCTCGGCTGCGCTTCCCTCGAGGGCCTTATCCAGTAGTTGATCTGTGTTTCCGCCCTTTCGCGGGCTACCGTAAAGACCTAGTACGAGCATGTCGCCTTCTCCTCTGTATTTTGTTGGATATGTCACGACATGGATAATTGAAACAACCGTCCAAGCCTTATAAAGGTTCGGCCAGTGGGCTGTCAAGGAATAAGAAAATAGCGGAATTTTGGGTGGAGGGCAATTTTATGCTTGTAATTTCAATCGGTTTGGGTTAAATTACACAAACAGGAAACGGTCGGTAAATTGCTCCAAAGCCAAACGTTGACAAACTTGCTTGTTGCCCGCGTTGAGCCATGGAACACGTACTCTTACTAAACATAACATATGAGCCTTTAAGGATTATCAATTGGAAGAAGGCAATCACTCTTATGCTCCTGGGCAAGGTGGAGGTGTTGGAGGAGTACGGCCGAGAAATTAGGTCAGTGAGCTTTACCATAAAGCTTCCTTCGGTGGTGCGGCTTCTCAGATTAGTGAAAAGACCCAAGAGCCCAGTGAAGTTCTCGAGGCAGAATATTTATGCGCGAGACAAGTATAGGTGCCAGTACTGCGGTCAAAAATTCTCATCTGAAGAGCTCACTTACGATCATGTTGTTCCTCGCTCCCGCGGGGGTAAGACCGAGTGGGAAAATATCGTGACCTGCTGTGTTGATTGTAACCGCCGCAAAGGGGGCAGGACTCCCTCAGAGGCGGGTATGAAGCTGATAAAGAAACCTGAAAAGCCCACCTGGATACCTGCACTGAAGATAACAATTGGGTTCAGAGAGGTTCCTCAATCGTGGAGGGATTACCTGTACTGGAATGTAGAGTTGGTTGAATAAATGGGGGCCTGGGCTCAGGCCCCCGTAAAAAGGGAAGCAAGAAGCCGCTAGCCTTCAATGGCAGCGGCTATTTTTTTTGCGGTCTCTTCTATGGCACCCATGTCACCAGGCTTTAGTTCCCAGGATGTAATGGGGAGTTCAGGGGCACCTTCGTGGCGCGGCACAAGGTGAAAATGGTAATGCATAACCACCTGGTTCGCTCCTTTACCGTTTAGTTGAAGGCAAGCAATTCCCGTGGGGTTGAGGGCCTCCCTGATGCCCCTCGCTATCTTCTTGGCCGCCAAGTGAATGGCGGCAAGGTCTTCATCAGGGATTTCAAAGAGGTTTTCCGCATGGTTTTTGGGGATAATGAGGGTGTGGCCAAGGTCAATGGGGTTAATATCCTCAAAGGCCAGCACCTTGTCATCTTCGTAAACCTTGAAGCATGGAATCTCTCCTTTAACGATTTTGCAAAAGATGCAGTCTTCCATTGTCTGTTCCCTCCTTGAATATTGGTCTAGTTTTTCGATAATGGTTCGGAGTTTTTGCCTTTTTTTCGGTGGGGGAGAATCAATATGCTTGATATTCATGGCCCGCATAACGTCAAAGGTTTCATCTTCAAACAGGACTGGTATCTGAATTACGTAGTCCGGATGCTGGCAGCACCCAGGGGCAAAGTATCTGCCCGGTTTCTGGCCCTGTTTGAGGAGTTTTGTGGCAGCCAGGTATTGAGCTTTGTTCAGTACAATGCCCACAAGCCCGGGGAGTAGCTTTACATATTGTCCAGGATCAAACGCCATTTTCCTTTGGTTCATTTTGTCAGGCCCCTTATGTCCAATAGAAATTGAGTATGGTAAAAGAGGCGCAAGGTGTCAATATGTTCCAATCTTTAATCAACGGTTTTCTCTGAGACAGGGTTTTTCCGGAATTGTTCATGTAAGTCCGCCGCCAGGACCTGGAGATTCGCCAATTTAGGGTCGCTTACCACGTCGAGCAGTTCGTGCAATGTGATAACAGCTGAGGGTATATATTGTGAGAATTTTGATTTGCCCCTGGCCTTGGTGAGAAAGCCAAAGGCCCCCAATATTTGAAGATTTCTCTGAATGGCAATGTAGCGGTAGTATCTCTTGAGGTCTTCAGATAGTGCAGAATCCACGTTTCCCACGGCTATCGCGTATTGGTCAAACAATGCGTGGCGAATGGATTCATCCAGATCAACATAGGGATCGATAAGAAGTGAGGCGAGGTCATATGCGGGGGGGCCCAGTCTTGCCCCTTGCCAGTCCACGAAGCCGATCTTGCCTTGCTTAATAATGATGTTTCGTGACTGAAAGTCCCTATGAATGAGGCAGTCGGCCTTAGCCAGGGAGGCCTTTTGTGCAAGGTAATCGAAATCAGGGTCAAGAAAAGACCAGTCGCGGTTGAGGCCCAAGTAACCAATCAGAAAGGCCTTTGTGAAATAATCTGATTCAAGGGAGCGCATCACATAAGTATCATACCTAGGGGCTTGACAGCACCACTGGGTGTCAAACCCAGATCTGGCCTCTACGTGGAATCTGATCAGTTCATCAAGGACTGCCTCGTATATTGGAATTGGGTCTGTGGTTTCTTTTGCCACTGATTGCAGGTGTTGGTTGCCCAGGTCGGTCATTATGAATAGCCCACGCAGGAGGTTTTGCGCCAGAATCTTCGGAACGGGGATTCCCTTTTCCTGCAGGTGTCGCCCTATGAGGAGGTAGGCCTGATTTTCTATGCGCAAGAAGTCTGAAGTAGGCGGGTTTGCCATGATTACCATGCTGTCTTCGAGATTCTCCAGGCGGATTCTCCAAAAAAGCCTGGTGGAGCCGTCCGTGGCCATTGGCTCTAAATGGTATTCGTTTTGCTGATGGCCCTGGCCTTCAAGATATTTCCTTGCAAATGAGGCCGCCTGATGTTCCAATTTCTTTGGTGAAATAGTCACAACTTGTTGCCTTTCTTCTAAGGGTCCTTAATTTATATTGAACTCGATTGCGAAATTATGCCAAGAATGCCCATGGGCCGGGTAGTTTATCCCACACATCAAGGTGAATCAAATGAATATCAAAGACTACTACGAAATACTAGGCGTTAACAAGGACGCTTCTTCAAAGGAGATAAAGGAGGCCTACCGCAAATTGGCCCTCAGGTATCACCCGGACCGAAATCGCGACAATCCCGAGGCCGCCACGAAGATGAAGGAAATAAATGAGGCCTATGCGGTCCTGTCTGATCCGGATAAAAGGCGCCAATATGATTTGTTCAGGGATCAGTATGGTGGTGCGGCATACCAAGAATTTCGCACCAGATATACAGAGGAAGACATTTTCAGGGGCTCAGACATACAGCAGATTTTTGACGACCTGAGCCGGGTTTTTGGTTTTAGCAGCTTCGAGGAGGTATTCAGGCAGGCGTATGGTCCCGGGTATCGTGGCTTTGAGTTTAGAAGGCCGGGAGGTTTTGGTCGTATTTTTGTGTCTTCACCGTTTTTTGACCAGGGGAGCCGCCCGGTGGTAAATCAAACCGGGATAACGGGCAAGGTGATAAAGTGGATCTTGAGGAAGAAATGGGGTCTGGAGTTCCCAGAAAAGGGTAGAGATCTATATGATATAATAACGATATCCCCAGAGCTGGCTGCCAATGGAGGAAAGTTTCGGTACGTCAACAGAAGCGAGAAAAAGGAGTTTATAGTTTCCATTCCTCCTGGAACACGAGCTGGACAAAAAATAAGGCTCAGGGGCCTGGGAGAGGCGGGCCGTGACGGGGGCCCTCCCGGGGACCTATATCTTAAAGTCAGGGTGAGAGGTGGCCTGGTTCGAAAGCTAATCAATTTTATTAGACAGAAGCTTAACTTACTCTTCGGCACTGCACCAAGATGAAATTTACCTTCCCGCACCAATCATAACACTTGGCTTTTTACCTCCTCCCAGTCCTTTACGTCTTGTGTGACAACCGCATTGGCAACAATTGCACCTTTGCCGACCTGAACCCCATCCCAAAATATGGAATCTTCAACATGTGCTCCTTCTCCTACGGAGCACTTGTGGCCTACTATGACCCAACCGCTTAGGGAAGCTGTGGGGTGGACCGCTGCATCTTGGCCAACCAAGATCTTGTGGTTTGTTAGCATGTCCATGTTCGCCTGGATGTAGCTCTCGATGGTTCCTATGTCTCGCCAGTAATGGCCCTTTGAGATGTAAGAAGTCACTGTTCCCTTATCCTGGATTATGCGTCTATAAACATCGATAATGCTGTAAAAGGCGCCACGAGGTATGTAATCAAGAACGGCCTGCGAAAGCACATGAATCCCGGTAAATGCCAACAGGCCAGGGCCTGTCTTTTCTTTGAATTGGTCGACATGGCCCTCTGTGTTTATGCACACAACGTTGAATTGAGGATAGTGGTGGAGAACCAGTGTGGCAAGGGCCTTACTTTGCCAGTGGCGTTCCATTGCCATGCTAATGTCGATATCAGTGAGTATATCAACATTAATTACGATGAACGGTTCGTCATCCCAGAAGTCTTCCACATTTTTTATACCCCCTCCCGTCCCAAGGATTTCCTCTTCCACTGCAACGTGAATAGGTACACCATGACGGGCCGGGTTGGCAAAATGTGATGTTATTTGGCGGTGCATGTGGTGTGCATTGATGACGATTTCAGTGACACCGTGTTGTTTCAAGTAAGCGATTATACGATCCACCATTGGGATATTGGCAACTGGCACCAATGCCTTTGGCCTCTTTGCGGTCAACGGCTCCAGGCGGGTTCCGTAGCCTGCTGCAAGTATCATTGCCTTCACGGGTTATGATCCTCTGGCTTTACATTTT
>DQZA01000031.1 GCA_011042035.1 Desulfobacteraceae bacterium | reverse complement strand
CACTTTCGTCTTTACAAAAGGCTAGGGGCCCACCCCGTATCCACAAAAGAGGGCCGAGGAACCTTTTTTGCAGTTTGGGCGCCTAATGCCGAAGCCGTCTCAGTGATGGGCGATTTCAATGATTGGTCCAAGGACTCACATAACCTGAGCCCATCAGAGAGCTCTGGTATATGGCATGGATTTGTCCCTGGTGTCGATAAAGGTGCCAGATATAAGTACCATATCCGTTCCAGATATAATTCATACAGCGTGGACAAGGCCGATCCATTTGCCTTTTTCAACGAGGTCCCTCCCCGAACGGCCTCCATAGTTTGGGACCTAAGTTACGAGTGGCATGACCAGCAATGGATGCAGCGCAGGGGCTCGCACAATTCCCTAGAATCGCCCATGGCCATTTACGAGGTGCATCTTGGCTCCTGGATGCGTGTACCAGAAGAAGGCAACAGGTATTTGACCTACCGCGAACTGGCCCACAGGCTCGCCGAGCATGCAACGGACATGGGCTATACTCATGTTGAATTCCTTCCAGTGATGGAACACCCTTTCTACGGGTCCTGGGGTTATCAGACAACAGGATATTTTGCACCAACAAGTCGCTTCGGTGCCCCGCAGGATTTTATGTTGCTTATTGATACCCTTCACCAAATGGGGATAGGGGTAATATTGGACTGGGTCCCCTCTCACTTTCCGAGGGACGAGCATGGCCTTGCTTATTTTGATGGCACCCACCTCTACGAACACGGCGACCCAAGGCAAGGCCTTCATCCTGATTGGGATAGCTTTATATTCAACTATGGAAGGAATGAGGTGAGGAGCTTTCTTATAAGCAGCGCAATGTTCTGGCTAGATGTTTATCACGTTGATGGTCTAAGGGTTGATGCGGTGGCATCAATGTTGTACCTGGACTATGGCCGAAAAGAAGGCGAGTGGATCCCCAATAAATATGGCGGAAGAGAGAATTTAGATGCCATCGAGTTTCTCTGCACCTTTAACAAAGAAGTGTACAGGAATTTTCCTGACATTCAGACCATAGCAGAGGAATCAACCGCATGGCCAATGGTGTCCAGACCTGTGGACGCTGGGGGGCTAGGCTTTGGCATGAAGTGGGACATGGGGTGGATGCACGACACCCTTGAATATATGTCCTACGATCCAGTCTACAGAAAACATCACCATGATAAATTAACATTCAGGATGATTTATGCCTTCAGTGAAAATTTCATCTTGCCCCTTTCCCATGACGAGGTAGTTTACGGGAAAGGCTCACTGCTTAGGAAAATGCCAGGTGATGATTGGCAAAAGTTTGCCAACTTGAGGCTCCTTTTTGCATACATGTATGGACAGCCCGGGAAAAAGCTCTTGTTTATGGGGGGGGAATTTGGGCAATGGGATGAATGGTATCACGAAAAGAGCCTGGATTGGCATCTCTTGGCGCACCCCTCGCATCAAGGCATTAAGCAACTTGTGAAGGATCTCAATGAGCTATACAGAAATGAAGGGGCGCTGCATGAGCTGGATTTCGATGCCTCTGGATTTGAGTGGATCGATTGCAATGATTCTACACAGAGCACACTCTGCTTACTGAGAAAAGGCAAAAGAAAGGATCAGGTATTAGTTGTAGTGCTGAATTTTACCCCGGTACCCAGACATCAATTCAGGGTCGGTATGCCAAGGCCGGGAAAATGGGAGGAGATTTTAAATACGGATGCCGAAGTATATGGGGGGAGTGGAATGGGTAACCCCGGAACTATTTCAACCGAGCCCCATCCCTGGCATGGGCGCGATTGCTCTATGAGCATCACCCTTCCGCCACTGGCAGCATTATTTTTCAAATGGGAAGGGCCATAGCATGGAAATAAGGCAAGTGTTGGACAAGAGAGCAAGCGGGATTCTGCTGCATATTACCTCACTTCCAGGAGACTTTGGAATCGGGGATTTTGGACCCTGGGCTTATAGGTTCGCCCAGTTCCTACAGATGGCCGGTCAGTCCTATTGGCAGATATTGCCCCTTACTCCCACGGATCCGGCCCATGGTAATTCGCCTTATCACAGTTCCTCGGCCTTTGCACTGAACCCCCTTTTTTTGAGCCCTGAAATTCTTGTGAAATGGGGATGGGCAGACCCTTTCATACTGAGTACAAAGCATGTTTTTTCCCAAAACAGGATAGACTATTCCAGGGTCGTTAGCCACAAGCAAGAACTGATTGAAAGAATATTCAAAGGGTTTCAAAACGCTGCTCGCCGCGGAGAATACGAGGAATTTTGCCAGGCAAACAGCCACTGGCTTGATGATTATGCGCTGTTTACAATCATCAAGGGCATGAACGGGGGAAGCCCCTGGACACTGTGGCCCCCTGAATTAAGAGACAGGAGCGATTCAGCTTTAGCAGAGGTAAGACGCAAGCATAAAAGTTCAATGGCAAAAATTCAATTCGTTCAGTTTGTCCTTTACAACCAATGGATGGCCCTCAAGGCATTTTGCAATGAAAGGGGGATTCGGATTTTGGGCGATATGCCAATTTACGTGGTCCACGATAGCGTGGATGTATGGGCGCATCCTGAACTGTTTAATCTTGATGAAGACAAAAGGCCCATAACAGTGGCAGGGGTCCCGCCGGACTATTTCAGCTCCACCGGGCAACTCTGGGGCAATCCTGTCTACAGGTGGGATGTTCTCAAGGCTACTGGTTATGAGTGGTGGATACAGAGGATCAGGCATAACCTGGCCCTTTTCGATCTGGTGAGAGTTGATCATTTCCGTGGCTTTATAGGCTACTGGGAAGTGCCAGCCCATGAGAAAAATGCCATAAACGGCCACTGGGTGGAGGCCCCGGCATGGGATTTCTTTGACTGCATCAAGAAGGAATTGGGACATCTTCCCATTATTGCAGAAGATCTGGGCGTTATAACCCCGGATGTCACGGAGGTGAGGCTGCGTTTTGGATTCCCCGGTATGAAGATCTTATTGTTTGCCTTTGGCGAGGATCTGCCCACGAACCCCTATGCCCCGCATAACCTGGAAAGAGAGTGCGTCGTTTATACGGGTACCCACGATAATAATACGGCAAAGGGGTGGTTCGAAAACGAGATAGATGCCGGGCAAAGAAAGAGGATCTTCAAATACCTGGGGCGAGAGATCAATGCAGAAGAAATCCCCTTGGCCCTGGTGAGGCTTGCCATGATGTCAGTGGCGAAGCTGTCCATGTTTCCCATGCAGGATATTCTAGGCCTTGGTGAAGAGGCTCGCATGAACAGGCCTGCACGAAATGAAGGTAACTGGCAATGGAGAGTCATGCCTCAGAAGCTTAGCGCCGATCTGGCTCAACAACTCAGAGACATGACGGAAATCTACGGAAGAATATGAGAGAAGAATCAAAAAGGCTATTTCGAATAAAAGCGGGCAAAAACAATGCGAAATAACCCACACATTTACGAGATAAATCTTATGGCATGGCTAAATGAACTGTCCGCAAGGCAAGGGTGTAAGGTCTCTTTGTCACAAGTTCCCGCCTCTCAGTGGGAGAATATCAAACGTATGGGCATGGATGCGGTATGGCTGATGGGGATGTGGGAAAGGAGCCCGGTTTCTCAAATTGAAGCAAGAAAGGCTGAAATTTTAAGAAGGGAATGTGAGAAAATACTCCCAGATTTTCAAATAGCGGACCTGGGGGGGTCACCCTATGCGGTTCGCTCCTATAGCCCTGATCCTCAATTCGGAGATACCAACGATCTTCGAGCCCTAAAGAAGACCCTTAATGATATAGGCCTCCGCCTGATTCTGGACTTTGTGCCTAATCATACTGCATGCGACCACCACTGGGTGCGAGAGCATCCCGAGTATTATATCAATGCAAGCCCTGGATCAGCGGGCACTTGCCCCGACGGTTTTTTCAGGGCCACGAGCACCCAGCGGCGAATCTGCATAGCCCACGGCAAAGACCCGTATTTCCCGCCATGGACTGATACGGCCCAGCTCAATTACGGGAAAAGGGACACGCACGAGGCAATGAAAGAAGCGCTCCAATCCATTAGCGAACTTTGTGATGGTCTGCGCTGTGACATGGCAATGCTCGTCTTGAACGACGTTTTCGGCAAAACATGGGCCCAATACCTCACTGCGATGGAAGAGCCCCAGGAATTCTGGCCTTATGCTATAAACAGCATAAGAGATATTCGGGCTAATTTCACCTTCATTGCCGAAAGCTACTGGGGACTCGAAAAACAGTTACTGGAGGCTGGGTTTAATTATAGCTATGACAAGGACTTTTATGATGCTCTCATTAACTCAGATGTGGAGAGTCTGAAAAACCAACTAAGCAGGGCCCTCGCGGACCAAGAGCGATTGCTTCGGTTTTTGGAGAATCATGATGAGGCCCGTGCAATGGATGTCTTCGGCAGGGATAGAATAAAGGCCGCAATGGTGATTCATGCCACAGTTCCAGGTGCAAGGCTCTGGTATCATGGACAGTTTGAAGGTAGACGTATGCGGGTGCCTGTTCAACTCAGAAGGGCACCAGAGGAACCTCTAGACAAAGATATCTTGGAATTCTCTGCCAAGTTGCTGGAGCAGACAGGCCAACCCATCTTTCATGAAGGTCTCTGGCAGATGTGTGCTGTAGATGGATGGCTGGACAACCAGAGCTGTAAGAGCCTACTGGCATGGGGGTTGCAGCATGGTAGGGAGAGGGCCTTAATAGCCGTCAATTTTTCCGATATACCGAGTCAGGGACGCATCAGGTTTCCGCGCAGTTGGTTTGGCGCTACCGGTAACCTTAAAATGACAGATCCTATTAAAGAAGAAAAATACTCGGCGAGGATTGAAGACGCGGAGACCCAGGGACTTTACGTTGGCCTGAAGCCGTGGGATTTTCACTTCTTCCACATCCATTTTGATTAAGGAGCACCTATGACATTCCCAATTAAGACAATTGATGTAAAACCAAAGATACCAGAGGCCTTGGACCCGTTAAAAGAGCTCGCTTACAACCTGTGGTTCGTATGGAACCATGACGCTGCTGAGTTATTTAGGAGGATGAACCCTGACCTCTGGGAAAAAACAAGGAAGAACCCTGTTGAGCTTTTGTGCCGATTGAGCCAGGAAGAAATTAAGAACCTGGCCCATGATGAGGGCTTTCTTGCCCACATGGAAAGGGTACATCACGAGTTCAAGCGCTACATGTCTGAGCATATTAACGAAAGGATCTTTGGCAAACATGGCAAGCACTTCCGTGTTGCATACTTTACGGCCGAATGCGGTGTGGCGGATTGCCTTTCCATTTACTCCGGTGGCCTTGGAATACTTTCCGGCGATCATTTGAAATCGGCAAGCGATCTGAATTTGCCCGTATGTGGGGTGTCGCTGGCATATCAAAGGGGATACTTCCGTCAGTACCTGACTCAAGACGGATGGCAGATGGAGACCTATCCTGCAAATCGATTCAGCATGATGCCCATGACCCTTGTGCGGACCGAGGATGGGGCCCCGGTTACCGTTTCTGTAGGCATGAAGGGGGAGACGGTCAAGATCCAGGTCTGGAAGGTGAACGTAGGAAGGTTCTGCCTCTATCTGCTTGATACCAATGTAGAAGGAAATTCCGATTGGGCCCGGGATATCACGTCACAGCTATATGGCGGCGATCACGACATGAGAATTAGGCAGGAGATAGTGCTCGGAATAGGTGGAGCGCGGGCCTTGCTTGCAATGGGTATAGAGTCGGATGTCTTTCACATCAACGAAGGGCATTCAGCCTTTGCCCTCATGGAGCGCATCAGGGATTTGAGGGAAAAATATGCCCTGAACTTTAATGAGGCCCTCGAGTTTGTTAGGGCTACAAGCGTTTTTACTACCCACACTCCAGTACCCGCGGGCATTGATGTCTTTCATCCAGACCTGATGCGGATTTACTTTGAAGAATATGCCAAATCCCTTGGAATCAGTTTTGACGTATTCCTGGGTTTTGGTAGACAAGAGCCCAGGAACAAGGACGAGTGGTTTTGCATGGCAGTACTTGCCTTGAGGTTGTCGAACTGGTGCAATGCCGTTAGCCGACTTCATGAGAAGGTTAGCCGAAAAATGTGGGAGAAGATCTGGCCAAAGACGCCGGAGGTTGACCTCCCAATCACTCATATCACAAACGGGGTGCATATCCCTTCGTGGATATCTCAAGGCATGAGGGAAAACTACGACCGCTACCTTGGGCCAAGATGGATTGAAGACCCTGATAATGTAAAGGTATGGGAAAGGGTGGACCTGATTGCCAATACAGAACTCTGGAGAACCCATGAGCGGGCCAGGGAGCGATTGGTGGCATTTGCCAGAAGAAGATTGAGGGCACAGCTTGCCAGAAGAGGTGCTTCGGGCAAGGATCTCACCATAGCCGACGAGGTTTTGAGCTCTGGGGTTTTGACAATAGGCTTTGCCCGCAGGTTTGCGCCCTATAAGCGGGCATACCTCATTTTAAAGGACATAGGGAGGCTGGAGAATATCCTTACTAATGAAGACCGCCCGGCCCAGATCATTTTTGCAGGCAAGGCCCATCCGCAGGACCAGATGGGAAAAGACTTGATAAAGCAAATAGTCCAGATTTCGAATCAAGAAAAGTTCAGGCGCCACATAGTTTTTCTGGAGGACTATGACATGGAAGTGGCGCGGTACATGGTCCAGGGGGTAGACGTGTGGCTCAACACTCCCCGCCGCCTACTTGAGGCCTGTGGTACGAGCGGTATGAAGGCGGTGGCCAACGGTGCGCTCCATTTTAGTGTCCTCGATGGCTGGTGGGATGAGGGTTATGATAGAGACGTGGGCTGGGCCATAGGCAGTGGCGAGGAATACGGAGACGAGGGGTTCCAGGATGAAATCGAATCCCGTGCCCTTTATGACATTCTTGAAAAGGACATTATACCTCTTTTTTATTCAAGGGGGTCTGATGGGATACCGCGGGGATGGGTGGAAAAAATGAAGGCGTCAATGCACCGGCTTTGTCCCGTATTCAACACACACAGGATGGTAGAGGATTACTGGGAAATGTTCTACCTTCCTGCTGCAGAAAGAGGATTTCATTTTAAGGAAAATGGGTGGGAGCCTTTAAAGGCCCTTTCTGCATGGCGAGATAGGGTCATGTATGGCTGGGGAGACGTTGCCATTAAAGAGGTTAGAATGCCCGAATTGGAAGAGATGGAAGTTGGCGATACGTGCCACGTGGAGGCTGAGATCCACCTGGGCGAGCTTGGTCCTTCTGATGTGGTGGTAGAGGTGTACTGTGGCATACTGGGCGAAGATGATATATGTGTTGATCGAGTGATCAAGATCATGGAAGCAACCCAGCAATTGAGTGAGGGTCTTTACAAGTATGAGTCGGATTTTGAGTTTGCTGAAGCAGGTCGGTTTGGGTTGAACATCCGGGTGCTACCAAATCATCCGAACCCCGAAAGCCGCCATGCCATGGCGTTGGTGGTGTGGGGTGGTTAGGTCCTCCCTTACCTCATCAAT
>DQZA01000036.1 GCA_011042035.1 Desulfobacteraceae bacterium | reverse complement strand
TTCAGGATTCCACCCATGTTTGCGGCAAGTGTGTGGTTGGGTTGCCCTGCAGCTTTTTGGATGTAATATAGCACCTGCATTTCACAAATCTTTAGGCACACCTTCTGCTCAAGGAAACTATCTCAACATGGAGGCCCATGGCTAATCCCATGGTCCCCATTACGTGACCTGTGTTCGCCGAAAGTTACGGCGTGCTCATCCGCTAGGTGCGAAGGGCGTTATTGCGCTGAAGCAGATGGTAATCGCATTTTTCCTTGCATAAATGAGGACTCTTTTGCGAAGGCAGACTAAGAAACTCTATGATATTCTTGACCATAGTCATTGACCATGGTAAATTTATACCAAAAAATATATAGCTGCGGGCTTTGTGGATTGCCCGTTTGTGCGCTCTCAGTCGAGCAACAGGAGGGATGCCATGGAAACGGTACCAGTATCAAAGTTTAAGGCAACTTGCTTGAAACTCCTAACAGATGTCAAGAAAACAGGGCGGTCCATCCTGATTACCCGTAAAGGAGAGCCTATTGCCTTGGTCACTCCCCCACCACCACCTCCAAGAAAGAAGAAATGGGTTGGCTGCTTGAAGGGATCGGCGGAGATAGTTGGGGATATAATTTCGCCTGCAATAAGCGAGAAAGAGTGGGAGGTACTTGAGAGGTGAAATACCTGCTTGATACCCATGTGATCCTGTGGAGTGGTATTGAGCCAGAGAGGCTAAGTAGTTCCATTGTAAGTCTGCTCCAGAATGAAGAAAATGAGCTATGGTTTTCACCCATAAGCATATGGGAAATCCTGGTCCTTGCAGAAAAAGGCAGAATTCAGGTTAAGGGTACACCGGAAAATTTTGTGAGAAACATTATTGAGCATCTCCCCCTGAAAGAGGCTATGCTCAATACGGAAATTGCTATTGAGAGCAGGAAGGTCAAACTTCATCACCAGGATCCGGCTGATAGGTTTCTTGCTGCTACTGCTATTATCTACGGATTGACCATGATTACTGCCGACAAAAGATTGATTGATTCGGGACAGTTTCCTGTATTGAAGGCTTTTTGACACAATGGAGGAAACATCATGAAAGCCATGGTATTGAGCCAGGTAGTGGACCTTACAAGAAACCCCGAACCGTTGAAGCTGATGGATCTTGCCGAACCAAAGCCCGGAAAGGGAGAGGTTTTGTTGAAGGTCCTCACCTGCGGGGTGTGCCATACGGAGCTTGACGAGATAGAAGGCAGAACTCCTCCACCCCATTTCCCTGTTGTGCTCGGCCATCAAGTGGTGGGAAGGGTTGAAGAGCTGGGCCCAGGCGCTTCAAGATTCAAGCCAGGAGACCGCGTTGGTGTTGGGTGGATCTATTCTGCCTGCGGCAATTGCGAGTACTGCAAAAGGGGAGATGAGAATCTCTGTCCCCAATTTCTTGCCACTGGAAGGGATGCAAACGGGGGCTATGGGGAATACATGGTAGTGCCGGAGGACTTTGCCCATCGCATTCCGGAAATCTTCTCTGATGCTGAGGCCGCACCCTTGCTTTGTGCGGGAGCAATTGGGTATCGATCCTTGCGGCTCACCGGACTCCACGACGGGCAAAACCTGGGGCTAACAGGTTTCGGGGCATCGGGACACCTGGTTATGAAAATGGTTAGACACCGCTACCCCAATGTTAAGGTTTACGTGTTTGCACGAAGCAACAATGAGCAGGAGTTTGCTCGCGAGCTTGGAGCAGTATGGGCCGGGGATACCGAGGGTGAAAGCCCTGAAAAACTCCATAGCATCATTGATACCACTCCGGTGTGGAAACCGGTGGTTGAGGCTCTAAAGAACCTCCGTCCAGGTGGAAGGCTTGTCATAAATGCCATTCGCAAGGAAGACGTTGATAAAGAATATTTACTTAAGCTGGACTATCCTTCTCACCTGTGGATGGAAAAAGAGATCAAAAGCGTTGCCAATGTTGCAAGCAGGGACATCAGCGAATTTCTGAAGCTCGCCGCAGAGATCCCCATAAAACCCGAATACCAGGAATATGAACTCAAAGATGCCAATACCGCACTCCTTGAATTAAAAGAGAGAAAGATAAGGGGGGCAAAGGTGTTGAGAATCAGTTCATAGACCCGAACTCTCTTCCTTTTTTATCTTTTTGTCTAAACCTGACCCCTCAGTCTATCCATCTGGAAAAAGACCGTGCACAATTATGCCCTGTGAAAGTCCTTGCACTGGAGCCGGCCTTTGCCCTAACCGAAATTCGTGACTTTCAAAAAATAAATGTGTAATATCCCTGCCTGCCTGCCAGGCAGGCAGGTCCACTCTTGCATAGTCGGGAGGACTCGGCTTTTCCTCATCGATGACGCTGGCTTGCTTTCGAATAATCCTCCTGGCGTATTGCTCTGCAAGGGTCCTCATCTTTTTTGGATACTCAAAGATAGTTTGTTGTTCGGTAATGATCTCCTCAATGCAATTGGCCAGCTCTTTCCAATGCTCTTTGGGGAGTTTGAAATCAGCGCCGAGGTTCAAAACGGTGGTCTGCCGAGGCCCACGTTCTGTTCGAACAGAGTCAACCAGTTTGTAGGTCCGGTATTTCTTGCGGTTTTTCTTGCACTTGTGTTCAACGGCGCGAATAAACATGTCCAGCGGCTTACAACCGAAATCGCCTCCTTTCAAGCCATCTCATCAATATTTTGGCACTACACTCGCCTCGCTTCCGATAACTAGTTGATATTATTAGACGCCAAATTCAAAAATAGCCATTTTTGCGCTCTTAGACATGAAATTGTCACGAATTTCGGTTAATTCGTCATTTGGAGCACCATGGCTGTGAGTTTTTTCGAGAAGGGAAAAAGCACACTGTTATATATCAATCCAAGTACGGGGAAATGTTCAACGGTTCCAAGACATAGAGAGATATTGCGATGATTTCTCAGGGACTGCTCAAGCCATCTAAATAATTTGACCGCTCCGAAACCTAATAAAAGGTCCCTTGATCGTCAAAACAAAGCATACGAGAATTTCTACCGGCCTCTCCGTAATCAGGGATCATACATCCTTTAAAGGATCTTTCACCACGTAAAGAAGCATAAATTTTTCCTCCATCTCTTTGATCATTTGCTGTAATTTGCCATCCGGGATCTTCTTTATCCTGTAAAAAACGTGTCTGTACCCCTCATCAGCAGTATCACTGGTACTAAGGATACTGACAATCTGCCCATCGTATTTCCTTATAATATCAGCTACTTCTTTTATACTCCCAGGGCGGTCCTCCAGATTAAACGCAAACTGTATCCCTCCTTGATATATTCCCGTGATGGATATCAATACTCTGAATACGTCTCCCTGTGTAATCATTCCTACCAATTTTCCTTTTTCGGAAACCACGGGCAATCCTGTCACCCTGTGTTCCAACATCTTCACTGCTGCCACTTCCATCGTCTCATCAGGTCTTATTGTTACAGGATTCCTCCGCATAACATCTTTGGCCTTAAGTTCGGCCAACAGGTAATACAGCTCCTGGGCCTTCATGGTGGTAACCTTGGAAGGATAGGCCTCCTTGATTTCGTGCTCAGTAATGAGGCCCACCAATTGCCCATTCCGCGTAACAGGTATATGTCGTATGTTGTTTTCCTCCATCAGCTTTGTCACATGAATAATGGGTGTGGCTTCCTTTACAGTTATCAGGTCGGAACTCATCCAATTCTGTACCTGCATGGTCTTCCTCCTAGCGATTGTTTCAGATAGTGGCAACCAGCCGAATTTTACCCTGCATGAGCGCAATTCAGCAACAGGAAAGTAGAGGCAGGGAAATAGGAAGATAGGCTGAAGGGATATGCCGTTGACAATAGTTGTCTCATTACACTACCCTTAAAACTTCTTTTGGTTCTTGAAAAAGTTGTGATTTCGAAGCCCATGCAGGCACCAAAAAGCTTTTGTTAGCTGCTGCCAGGGGCATGGTAGCCTTGAATTTATTGTCCCACTCGGGGAACGGGAGAAAAACCCCTGCCTGCCTGCAGCAGGCAGGCTCGCCTTCCGGCGATGGAGCCTTCACTCTGCCAATGGCTTGCATAGAAAAAGAAATAGAAAAAATACTAGGTCCGCAAGGCAGACTCGCCAAGGGATTGGAAGGTTTTGAGGTAAGACCTTCACAGTTAGAGATGGCCAAGACGATCGCAGGGGCCTTGGACAAAGGGTTAAATGCAGTATTGGAGGCAGGTACAGGGACTGGTAAAACATTCTCTTATCTTGTGCCGATTATCTTGAGCCGAAGAAAGACCGTTATATCCACTGGTACCAAGAATCTTCAGGAGCAAATTTTCAGCAAGGATATTCCGTTGCTTTCATCCCTGGCCGGTTTGAACCCAGATGTGGTAATGATGAAAGGGAGAAATAACTATCTCTGTCTCCATCGTTACCACCAATTCTTCCTACAGCCTACTATTTTGCAGAAAGACAAGGAGTCCCTCAAGGAGCGATTTGACAAATGGATGGGACGGACAGAATTTGGAGATCTTTCAGAGGTCTCTTTTATGAAGGAAAGCGATCCTTTGTGGGATGCCTTTACTTGCTCTTCGGAGCAATGCCTTGGATCAGAGTGCATGTTCTTCGATGAATGCTTCATCAACAGACTTAGGAGGCGAGCAGCAGAAGCCGAGATTATTATTGTCAACCATCATCTTTTCTTTGCTGACCTCAAGGTAAGGCAAAGCGGGTTTGCTGAGATAATCCCTAGGTTCGAGGCAGCCCTGTTTGACGAAGCCCACGACGTTGAAGAGACGGCTGTTACATACTTTGGAGAAAGTATCAGCACCAGGCAGTTAACGGAATTTGCCGCAGATGTAGAAAAGGAAATGGCCATTCTGGACAAAAATGCGCAGATGCGACTGAAAAGGGCCACGGATAAACTTCGAACTGGTTCTGAGCAGATTAGGAAGTCCTTCCATGGCCTAGAAGGGAAGGGGACAGTAGAGGGTAATCTCCTCAATTTCTTACACGATACTCTGCGCCGAACTGTGCTAAATGCGCTTTCTGTTATGGGCCAGGTTCTAGAGGAATTTAGATCAGAATCCTTTGTATTTTCCGGCCTTTCAGTAAGGGCCCAAAACCTTATAGAAAAAATTGAGGAAATACTGAGGGTGCGGGATGACAAATGGCTGGTATGGTTTGAACAGAGAAGAAAGACTGTTGCCATCCATGTCTCACCTTTGGACATCTCGGATCAAATGCAGGAACATCTATTCAGCAGAGTAAAAACTGTCATCTTTACATCTGCCACTATCTCCACCAATGGGAATTTTGACTATATCTGCTCTCGCTTGGGCCTGGGTGAAGATGTGCTGATGGGTCTTTACCCGTCACATTTTGATTTTACGAGACAAGCCCTTATGTATATTCCCACTGATCTGCCTTTGCCTAGCGAACCACAGTTCGTAACCCAGGCCGCACGTAGGATATCTGAGATTCTGCGACGGAGCGCTGGCCGTGCACTACTACTTTTTACTAGCTATCAAAACATGAATCTCATTTACCAAAGCCTCGTGGACACTTTACCCTTTGCCATGTATAAACAAGGGGATGCGCCCAGGACTGAGCTTTTGAACGAGTTCAAGGATGATCTTCACTCGGTTCTTTTTGCTACCGGCGCGTTTTGGCAGGGTGTGGATGTGCCTGGAGAGTCCCTCAGTTGCTTGATCATCGACAAGCTTCCCTTTGACTCGCCTGGTGAACCACTTGTGGCGGCCAGGATAAAGGTTATCAGGGCGAGAGGAGGTAATCCCTTTCTGGAATATCAGGTGCCTTCTGCAATAATTTCATTGCGGCAGGGGCTTGGCAGGCTTATTAGGAAAAAGACAGACAGAGGTATAATGGCCATACTTGATAAAAGAATACTCACCCATCGCTATGGCAAATTCTTTCTACAAAGCCTGCCTGCCATTCCCATAACCCATGAATTGAAGGATCTGGAAATGTTCTTGGGGCAAGAGGCAGGGGTTGGGAGATAGAAGTTAGGAGTTAGGAGTCAGGAGTCAGAAGGGAAAATGGAATGTTGGATTATTGGAATGTTGGGGGACAGGGACGTTGGAATAATGGAAGGATGGAACGTTGGAATGATGGGATAAGGAGTCAATTCAGATGGCCTATGAAGACCTAAATGATTTCCTCAGAGTGCTCGAAAATGAAGGGGAATTGGTACGAATAGCAGAACCCGTAAGCCCCCGTCTGGAGATAACCGAAATTACCGACCGGGTCACTAAGGCAGGAGGGCCGGCACTGCTTTTCGAAAATGTCCGGTCTCCTTCAGGGCACCCAGTGGCAATAAATCTGTTTGGGTCCATGAAAAGGATAACGCTCGCCCTTGAGGTCGACAGCCTTGATGACCTCGCCTCTGATGTCATGGACTTCCTTGAGGTGGAAAAGGCCGAAGGCATTTTCCAAAAACTCAAGTTGATTCCCAAGATAAAGAGATTGGGCAGCATCTTTCCCAAAAAAGTCAAAAAGGCCCCCTGCCAGGAAGTTATACTAAAGGAAGAGCAACTGGATTTAGCATCCCTTCCGGTTCTCACTTGCTGGCCCCAGGACGGCGGGCCATTCATAACCCTGCCGTTGGTGGTAACCGAGCATCCGGACACAGGTAAGAGGAACCTCGGCATGTACAGGCTGCAGGTCTTTGACCGCTGTACCACAGGCATGCATTGGCACGCCCACAAGGGAGGAGCAGAGCATTACCGGGTAGCAGAAAGGATGGGTGTCAGGCTCCCCGTTGCAGTGGCAATAGGGTCAGATCCAGCATGTATATTTGCGGCAACCGCACCATTACCTGAAGACATGGATGAATTCATGCTTGCTGCGTACCTGAGGAAGAAACCCGTGGAACTGGTCAAGTGCATAACAAATGATCTCTATGTGCCTGCCAATGCCCAGTACGTGTTAGAGGGCTATGTAGAACCAGGCGAGAGAAGACTTGAGGGACCGTTCGGGGATCACACCGGCTTTTATTCTCTCGCGGCCGAATTTCCCGTATTCCATGTCACCTGCCTTACCATGAGAAAAAATCCCATATACCATGCGACCATAGTCGGGCGTCCTCCCATGGAAGATGCATTTCTGGGTAAGGCCACCGAGAGGCTGTTTCTACCCATCATTAAAAAACAACTGCCCGAGGTTGTGGACATAAACCTTTTGGTGGAAGGCGGTTTTCACAACTTGGTCCTGGTGTCCATAGACAAGCGCTATCCCGGACATGCCAGGAAGATAATGCATGCCCTTTGGGGTATGGGTCAGATGATGTTTTCCAAGATGATTTTTGTCTTCGACAAGGAAGTTAACATACAAAATATCTCCGAGGTGCTTTGGTATCTTGGAAACCAGGTAGCGCCACGCAGGGATATCCTGCTTACCGAAGGCCCCATGGACGAGCTTGACCACTCCGCTGAGATGCACCTCTATGGAAGCAAGATGGGTGTGGACTGCACTCGCAAGTGGCCCCAGGAAGGGTTTGAACGTGAGTGGCCAGAAGA
>DQZA01000066.1 GCA_011042035.1 Desulfobacteraceae bacterium | reverse complement strand
GGGTTGCGGGTTGGGCCGAAGGCGCTGTTTTCAGTGGACGATCCCATGGCAAATTCATCCATGTTGGTCTTGCCCACGATAACCGCCCCTTCCTCCAGGAGCTTTTGGACAAGCGTTGCATTGTATGGTGGTTTATAATCGGACAAAATCCTTGAGGCACATGTGGTTGGAATGCCCTTGGTGCACAACACATCCTTTATGGCTACAGGGATTCCATTGAGTCTACCCACGCTTTCACCATTGCGGAGCCGCTGGTCCGCCTCTTTGGCCATTTTCATGGCCAGCGCTGGGGTGGGGGTGATGAAGGCCCTGATTTTGTCTTCCTTTTCCTCAATGTTCTTCAGTACCGAGGCGGTTATATCTGAAGAGCTGAGTTCACCCTTTTTCATGAGGGCCAGCAGCTGCGTTGCAGACATTTCGAACAGTTCCATGGGCTAGCTCTCCAGTATCCTAGGGACCTTAAAGAAATTATCCATTCGCTCGGGGGCCTCTTTGAGAACATCTTCCGCCTTTTCAGAGTCCACTGCCTCGTCCAGCCGCCACACATTTCTCATGGGGAGCACATGGCTTGTCGGCTCTACGTCTGTGGTGTCAAGCTCGGAAAGCTTCTCCACGTAATCAAGAATGGAGTTGAGGTCATTCGCGTAAGCGTCCAATTCTTCTTCGGGTATCTTGAGACGGGCTAATTTAGCAACGTGAAGTACCTGTTCCCTTGTCACTCTGGGCTCTCGCCTTTTTGAATCATCTCGCGGTTTCCCCTCAGTAGCGTAAGCCCACTCTATGCCAGATCCTTCGGCTGTGATCCTGATGCCGAGCTCTTCCAGTTGCTCTGGATCCACCGGTGCAGGAGCCTGGGTCAGAGGGCAGTAGGCACGGCGGTTCTTGGGAAAGGGGATTACCTCTCGAATGGACTCAGTTCTCAGGATCATGGAAATAACCCTGTCCATTCCAAGGGCCAGTCCGCCATGGGGAGGGGCCCCGTACTCCAAGGCCTTGAGGAAAAATCCGAATTTGGCCTCCGCTTCTTTGTCCGATAACCCGAGCGCCTTAAAAATCTTTCTTTGAGTCCCCATCCGATGGATCCTGATGCTTCCCCCACCCAGCTCCTCGCCATTTACAACAATATCATACGCCCGTGATTTTAGGGTGAGCAGATCGTCTAAATCGCTCGGGTCAAAATCCTCTCTTTCAGGCTGTGTGAAGGGGTGGTGCTGGGAGCTGATACCGTCTTCCTTCATCTCAAAAAGTGGGAAATGCGTAACCCAGACCGGCATATATCTGCCAGGAGGTATCAGATGGAGACGCTCGGCTACATGTAGGCGCAGCCTGCCCAAGACTTCATTGACCAGGTCTTTGGAGGTATCAGCTACCATGAGAAGTACGTCGCCATCGCGTGCCCCAAATCGTTCCAGCAGCCTCTGTTGCTCCTGGGGGGCAAAGAATTGAACAATGTTGGACTGAAGCTTCCCCTCAATTACCTTCATCCAGGTCATGCCTTTTGCCCCAAATGAGGGCACTATTTTCAAGGCATATTCGTTTTGTAGCACATTCTTGCTCAACTGCCCGGCCTTACCCCTAACGCAGAATCCCTTTACTACACCCCCTTGGGAGACAATTTTTTGGAAAATGGCGTATCTTGTATCCTTAACAATATCCGTTATATCTCGGAATCTCATTCCAAACCGAGTATCGGGCCTGTCAGTGCCATAGAGGTCCATGGCCTCATCATAGGCAAGCCGCGGGAATGGGGTGTCGAGGGAAATATCTCCCATGGCGAACATGGTTGCAAGGAGCTCTTCCACGATTTGGTATATGAATTCTTCATCAATAAATGATGCTTCCAGATCCAGTTGGGTAAATTCTGGCTGGCGATTGGGCCGTAAGTCCTCGTCACGAAAGCAGCGAACAATTTGGTAGTACCTGTCCATCCCTCCAATCATGAGGAGCTGTTTGAAAAGTTGGGGGGATTGTGGAAGTGCATAAAACTTTCCTTTATGCACTCTGCTGGGGACAAGGTAGTCGCGGGCGCCTTCAGGAGTACTACGGGTCAAAAATGGTGTTTCTATTTCTACAAAATTGTGGTTGCGCAAGACCTCTCTAGCCGAGTGAATAATTCTATCTCTTTTGAAGAGGATTGATTGGCGCGAAGGGCGGCGTAGGTCTAGGTAACGATACCTCATCCGGAGTTCTTCATCCACCTTTTCAGGGGTTGACCGCAATTCTTCTCCAAAGACCATGGCCTTCTCTGATATCGGAAAGGGCAGTGGTTTGGATTTCGAGAGGATCTCAAGGTCCGTGGCGTAGACCTCAATGGAGCCAGTGGTGAGATAAGGATTCTCTGTGCCTTTCTCCCGCACTCCTACTTTGCCCCTTACCTGAACAACATCTTCTTCCCTCAGTCCTGTGGCTGCCTCGTATCCCTTCTTACTGATTCTTGGATCAAAGACGACCTGTACAATCCCCCGGACGTCACGCAGATGAATGAACAGAAGGTTCCCGTGGTCCCTGATGGCGTCAACCCAGCCCATCAGCAAGACCTCCTGGCCTTCGTTCTCAGGTCCAAGATCGCCGCAATATGTCCTGTTTTTCCAGTCCAATTCTATTCGTTCCTATGCCCCACTCACCAGGTTGTTGCCAACGCTAAGGCAGTGTGCGACCGAACTACGGTTTCAGGCGAAAAGTTCAGTGGCCCTTGCCTTGCAAAAACAATCCTTATAACTTATCCCCCATTGCATATCAAGTCAAATAAGGCGCACCCCAAATCCACTGTCTAAATCCGGTTGAGTTGATTTATTGCAGGCGAGGTGCTATTTTTTCCGGGCTCGCAGTATATCCCTCCAAATTAGAGCCGCAGAGCATTGCTATTACTGTGACCATCGTATATACGTTTGTAGTGACCTATATCTATTGGAGCTTGTAGACGTGGTAATAGGACTGAGGGTCAACTAAGAAGACGAGACTAAGGGGCTTGACCTCAGCCAGCACAGCGAGGTTGGTTGCAATTTCTGATTCTGTTGATATTCTGGAAACAGTTCAAGGAGTAGAGACAATGAAAAAAGTAGAAGCTATTATAAAGCCATATAAGCTGGATGATGTTAAGGAGGCACTTTCGAATCTTGGAGTAAAAGGCCTTACCGTAACAGAGGTTCGCGGGTTTGGGAGGCAAAAGGGCCATAAGGAAGTGTACCGGGGAGCTGAATATCAAGTGGATTTTGTTCCCAAGATAAAAATAGAGATTGTGATGGAGTCATCCCTGGTTCCAGAAGCGGTCAAGGTAATTGAAGAAAAGGCAAGGACAGGCCAGATAGGTGACGGCAAGATATTCGTAATCCCAGTGGAAGAGGTGATAAGGATTAGAACAGGGGAGAGTGGGGAGGATGCCATTTGAATGAGGGGCTTGCCCCTCAGGGTGAGCGTCAGATTTCATCGGAGAGGATGACCGCTTCAGCAATCTGCCGCATGGGCTTCCTGACATCCATGCTGCGCTTTTGAAGCCATCTGTAGGCTTGTCGGCCGGTCATGTTGCGGCGCACCATGAGTATCTCTTTTGCCCTTTCTATAAGTTTTCGGGCTTCCAGCTCTTCCTGTATGACCCTGGTTTTGACCATCAGCTCCGTGTTCATGATGGCCACCGCAGCCTGGTTGGCGACGGTCATCACCAAATTCTTTTCTGTTTCCGAAAATACGTGCCTTTCGGAAGTGAAGCAATTAAGAACTCCGATGACCTCGTTGTTTTTAACCATCAAAGGAACGCTCAACATGCTCACAAGCCCCAACTTGCGGGCCATATCCTTTTCCTTAAACCGCTTGTCGGCAAGTACATTTTCAAGGACGAGCGGAGTTTTGTGCGTGGCCACAAAGCCCACAACTCCCTCGTCCATGTTGAGAGATCTTTCTTTTACATAATCAGGGTCTATGGCCTGGGTGGCTTTCAGCTTGAGCTTGGGGGCGGTTTCGTCTTTGTCCACGAGCCAGAGGGAACATATCTCCACACCCGTGACCTTTGCCGTGACCATCACTATAAGTTTAAGAATATCCTCAAGATACAGATCGCTGGTGATGGCCCTGCTGATATCCATCATTCCTTTTATGTACTTCTCAAATGTCTTTTCTGAGATTCTTTCCATGCTTACTGAATCCCTGGGATGCTATTGATGCTGTTGAACTGAAGGGGCTTAACTAAATATAAGTATCTTAAATGGCCTCTCTTTTCAAGAAGGTTTTAAAAAGCGGCAAGTTTGCCTCTTCACACAAGGATCTCCATGTTCCTCCCGTCTTTGAAAAAGGAAGGGAAAGGGGGAGAAGGAAATGGTCTCCTATTTTTTGCTTGACAATTAGATATACTAACAGTAAAAGCCATCCAACACAGCTAATGGTTTGTGCAATCAGCGTAATTCTGCATAGGGCCAAACCTTAGTATCCATCTCCACAAGGGTGTGGAGAGATAAAATCTGGCGGACAATGAGGTCGGCTTTTCTTCGGAGAGGTCGGCCTTTTTTTATTTTTTACGAGAAGGGGGAGATTACAATGAGATTTTCAAAGAGCAATGACGTACTAGGGACAACCAACCGGGGCAATCCAACAGAGAGCAGCCTGTGCACTTTGTGCAGGGCTGACTGTCAGGGCAAATGCGAGACCTGGTTATCAAGCCTGGTGGGAAGGAAGTTGCTGTACCCAAGGGACTTCGGAAAGGTGACCGCTGGGGCCAACAATACCACGCATGTGGGAGTTTCATACAATGCCCTGAGGATTCAAGGGTATGCCTTTGGATCCGAGGGGTTGGAAGGGGGGGCGAGCAAAGACCCGGACCATTGCATCTTCCCGAATGTGAGTCTAGAGGGTGAATTCGGCAATGAGGTCAAGACCAAATTTCGCATTCCCTTGATGACCGGTGCCCTGGGCTCCACCTTTGTGGCGGCCAAATACTGGGATTCCTTTGCCATAGGCGGCGCCCTCGTGGGTATTCCAGTGGTCATCGGAGAGAACGTGGTCGGCGTAGACAGGGAATCCGTGATTGAAAAACAAAAAGATGGAAGAAAGGTAATTAAGAAGTCGCCCGAACTGGACCGCCGTATCCAAGGGTACCTGCGCTATCACGACGGCTATGGTGCCATCATCGTGCAACTTAACGTTGAAGATACTCGGAATGGGGTGGCCGAATATGTGGCCGATAAGTACGGTGACAAGTGCATCATAGAGCTAAAGTGGGGCCAGGGTGCCAAGGACATAGGCGGTGAGATCCAGGTGACCAGCCTGGACTACGCCATCTTCCTGAAGGAGCGGGGCTACGTGGTAGACCCGGATCCAACTCTACCCGAGGTCCAGCAGGCGTTCAAGGCGGGGGCCATCCGCTCTTTTGCCAGGCACAGCCGGCTGGGAGCTACAGACATGGACATGGTGGAAGAGGTGTACAAAGATTTCATGGAGACAGTGGCCTACCTGAGGAGCAGTGGCTTCAGGAGGATCAGCCTCAAGACTGGGTCGTATGGTATGAGGGAACTGGCCATGGCCATCAAGTTTGCCACGGACGCCAAGCTTGATCTCCTCACCATAGACGGCTCTGGCGGCGGCACCGGGATGAGCCCCTGGAACATGATGCAAAGCTGGGGTGTTCCATCTATCATACTTCACTCGAAGGCCTACGAGTATGCGTCAATTCTGGCCGCAAAAGGGGAACGGGTGGTAGACATGTCTTTTGCGGGTGGTTTTGCCCTTGAGGATCACATTTTCAAGGCCCTTGCCCTCGGTGCCCCTTACACCAAGCTGGTGTGTATGGGAAGGGCCATTATGGTGCCCGGCTTCGTGGGGTCCAATATTGAGGGCGCACTTCACCCGGAGAGGAAAGACGAGGTTTTCGGGAACTGGGATAAGCTGCCTAAGACGGTGAGCGGGCTTGGCTCCAGCGCCGAGGAGATCTTCGCCTGCTACTACGACGTGGAGAAGAAAGTAGGCAAGGACGAAATGAAGAATATCCCCTACGGTGCCATTGCCTTTTATACCCTGGCCGACAAACTGGCCTGTGGACTCCAGCAGCTCATGGCAGGTGCCAGAAAGTTTTCCCTCGAGCGCATCAGCCGCGACGATCTTTTCTCAGCGAATAGGGAGACCGCGCGTGAAACAGGCATTCCCCACGTAGCCGACGCAAATGATGAGGTCGCCAGGAGGATCCTGAATAGCTCCTTTGAAATAAAATCTGCGGAGATCGCCCATGTCCACGACGAGATGGCAAGAAAAGTTCTAAGGCTATGATTTGTAACCTTTCCCGAGGAGAAGCCAATCCATTGAGTGAGTGGCTTCTCCTTTTCTTATGGGCTACCGCTGAAGCCAGGGGAAACCTTTAATCGGTTATCAGCCACCTTCTCAATGTATTCCTTTAACCGAAGTTTCTGGTTGAGAAAACCATAACCAATAAGATGAGTCTGTCTAACGGTACTTGTAAAACTTCTCCACTTCTGACTTCAACCAATCAGCCCAGAATTCTTCTGCAATGGGATACGTGGCATCCAGTGCCTGGAAAGAGCCTTTCCCAGTCACCTTTTCAATGTTTTCCTTGGTGTTGTATCTCACCTCGTCAACTCCTACCAGCCTTGCCACCGCCTTGTTGATTTCATCGAGGGATTTATCGTAAGGTGTTCCATTTTTAAAGGCCCTCTGTACGGCAAGTTCGTGAAGGCATTCAGGGCCGCGCGACCACTCCTTGAAAGATGGGAAAAACATGGGACCATAGGAAATCCAGAACTCAATGAAGCGGGCCCCTGCATTATATACGACCCAGACGGACCCGCCTTCACTCACGCTTCCTCTCACGATACTATCATCTCCCATGGCAATATTCTTGCCCTTTAAGAGGGAATCAATTCCTCCAAATTTGAGTCCAACCTCCTGAAACCTGACCAGTCTCTCTCCTTCCTGAAAAGTGCGCACTGCCTGTGGGAGCTTTATTAACGCTGGATAAAGGGGCTTACCAAGACCTTCTGCTAGGCCCACGGTCACCCCCCAACCTGATTCGGGATTGGGGATCACGATATCGGCCTTCGATGACCCATAATGGCGGACCAACTCCAGGCCCAACTCTCTTCGGATTTGAAAAATCTCCTTGCCCCTGAACAGTGAGGCCACATTGCCGAAATATATTCCTTGGAAAATGTCAGGCATGGGGTCCTCGTTCCCAAGCCTCCGAATTTCCACGCCATTGGGGGAGCAGATAGTCATTTCTCCCCCTTCGTACTCCCTTTCCGTCTGGCCGCTAAGCCGTCTATGGGAGCAGGACTCCGAGCTTGCCACAAAGACACCGTCAATAAAGGTATAACAAAATGGTTCGAAGGCCTTTAGGTCGTTTAGGGTCAAAAGGTATGTATCCTTGCCGTCATGTACAAGGGCAACCAGGGCGAAGGTGGCTCGTCCCTTAAGCCTCTCAAGCAGCAATTCGCCTACCGTGAAACTTATACCCTCCTGAGCCAGGTACTTATGGAGAAGTGCCCCTATGATCTCAGT
>DQZA01000076.1 GCA_011042035.1 Desulfobacteraceae bacterium | reverse complement strand
CGCGTTCCTAATTGTGGCGATTTCTTCATCTATTTTCTCCGTTACGCGTACAACTATGGTGAAAAATGAAAAGCTGCATAGCGGTTTTGCTCCTGACGCTACTTAGAACGTAACCTGATTTATCAAATTGCAGTGTATACCCTCCGAACGAAGCGAGGGCTGCTCTAGCTTGGGTCAGGCATTCTTTGGCGAACTTTTCTCTCGGGCGACCGCATCTGCTAAAACACATACAATCTCATATAGTATTGTGGCACCAACAAGTGCAGTATTCCCTGTAGGATCAAAAGGTGGTGATACTTCAACCACGTCCCCACCAATCAAATTAAGACCTGCAAGTCCCCGTATTAGTGCCTGTGCCTGAATAGGCGTCAAGCCACCGATTTCTGGTGTTCCAGTGCCTGGGGCAAAGGCAGGGTCGAGGCAGTCGATATCGAAGGAGATATAAGTCGGACCTTGGCCTACAACACGTCTTATTTCATCAAGTGTTGCCTCAATCCCCAAGGCGGTAAATTCTTCCATGAACATGACCCGTATCCCTGCATCTTCAGAGGCCTGCCAGCTTTCTTCTGAGTTCTGTGCCCCCCGTATGCCAATTTGAATCGTCCTCTTTGGGTCAAGGAGACCTTCTTCCATTGCTCGCCGGAATGGGGTGCCATGCGTCAGTTTATGCCCAAACTCAGTATCATTCGTATCGGTATGAGCATCTAGGTGTACCACACCCACTGGTCTCTCCGCCGCAATAGCACGTAAAATTGGCAAACTAATCGAGTGATCACCACCTACACTTAGGGGCACTGCCCCAGCCACACATATCTTGCGATAAAAATCGGTGATGTCGGCAAAGCATTGTTGCAGGTCAAAAGGATTCGTAAAATTAACATCACCTAAGTCTGCGACATTGCATTGTTCATAGGGGTTAACCCGCGTCACGTGATGGATGGAACGAGTAAAACTTGACATATTTCGAATTTCTCGAGGGCCATGTCGCGCCCCCGGTCGGTTTTCGGTTGCACCATCATATGGCACGCCAATCAGGGCAATATCTATACCTGATGGGTCGTTTACCAAAGGTCTTCTCAACAATGTCGCAACACCAGCATAACGAAGCGCAGCCCCTTCCATGTTACATTCCTCCTTCATGTTTCTTGAGCTCCAGTTTCCTGAAAATATTGAATGCCTAACGGACTCTTCAGGTACAGCGATTAGCTGTCGGCTGAAAGAGCAAGGGTCAAGTAAGCCGCTGCGGTGAGGTTGACATATTCATTGATGGTTGTTTGATCAGATGACTCATGGTACCTTCTTACCTGTCTGCGTGCCTGCCTGATCCAACCTGCAAAACCATGCTGAGACTATCGACCTTTTCCCCTATTGCCCGCGGCTTCTTGAACCATGTCAGGTGGAGCATTTTGTTAAGCCAATTTTAAAGACAGATGTATATTGAATAGCATCAACCGGGCAAACATTCAGGCAACGAGCACAACTGAAGCAATCTGCTGGCATTTTCTTGCCAGCAACAAGACCTTTTGAGGCCTCCAAAGGGCATACCTTTATACATGCACCACATTGGGTACACTCATCTTGGTCAATTCGAACGCGAAAAATGCTAAATCGCTCAGCTATCCATGAAACAAAACCAAAAGGGCAAATAAACTGACAAAAAGGACGATAGATAATGAATGATCCCAACAAGGTACTAATAACCGTCAGCAGAATGCTAAAGGTCTCAAAATCGAGATTAAACAGATTAAAGGGATTAACATAGTGATATATAACGGTTCCCTTACGACCTCCAAAGACACCGAACAGGAAAAGTAACATGGCAATAAAGAGACAAGCTCGGATTGTGTTTGTCAATATAAATGGGAGCTTTTTCTGTTTAATTTTTCGCAGAATGGGCAGGCTATAGATCAACTCCTCAAAAGCGCCAAAAGGACACGCCCAGCCACAAATCATCTTGTTGCCAACAACAGCAAGTATGATGAAAAAACCGAAGGCTATTACTTTGGCTCCTGGATCAGGATAAAGCCCCACCATGGATTTGAATACCTTAACGATGCCCTCCATCGGGTTAGGTGATTTTCCCAAAAGAAATCCAGCCACAATTACTGAAAGCAAGAGAGATACAATATACGGAGATCTGGGATACCAGGTGCGCCTTTGTTTGGTATCGGAACCGTCTGGTCGCCCTAGCATAGTGAGAAAAACAAGGCCCCCCAGCACCAATGCCACATAAACATAGTACTTAACAGTGGCATCAACATGCGAAAGAATGTGGTGGACTGCATGCTGAAGTTCTTCGTGTGTCACGCCTAATTTTCGGAGAGGTTTTATCTTGGAGACATCGAGCGGCAATTTCAGTTCACGGGCAAGGGCTTTCCCAGTGACGCCCAGTTTAGGGGCAATTTGCCGAATTGACATATCAACGCTGAACTTAACCGTCTTCTTTGGTTTGGAGGCCGGATTCATTAAAAAACCAAGGCCCACGATAGCCACCATTAGGGCGGCTGTTGCAAACAACGAAATCCGTTGCTTAACAGAGAGCTGTGAGAACCAATAAAAAGTTTTCCTATTCTCTTTATTCATATACTGGCATAACCTTAACCGTGAGCCACCGAGGTTACGAGGACGGGTCCACTTTTATCAGCGCAGTTCATTCGATGATGGACTGCCGTAGCAGCAGATCAATGGTTTTCTCGGTATATCCCAATTCATGAAGTACCTGGTGAGTATCAAGTCTTTCTTTCTCGGGTATAGATCCTGCTGCACCCGGGGTCCTAGAGAGCCGTGGAGCTGGCGCAGGCTGAACAATACCTTCCCGCTCAAGAAAGACGCCTCTATGTCTGTTGTGTGGATGACTGGCCACCTCATTGAGCTCAAGTATAGGGGCCACACAGGCATCGGTTCCCTCGAATATCTCCATCCATTCATCCCGGGTCTTTGTCTTGAAGGTTCGGGCGAACAGATCGATCATCTCGGGCCAGCGTTTCATGTCGTTTTGATCAGGCAGTGCGGATGGGTCAAGTCCAAGGCCCTCAATGAGCTTTTCGTAGAATCGGGCCTCAATGGCACCTACTGCGATAAATTTCCCGTCTGCGGTTTCATAGGTTTGATAATACGGGGCCCCGGAATCCAGTACATTGGTGCCTATATCCAATGTCATCAGCCCATGGCCCCTTAGCCCAAAGAAAAAGGTGGTAAGATTAGCTGAGCCATCCACCATGGCAGCATCTATCACCTGGCCCTTGCCAGAGCGGTTTCTCTCAATGAGAGCCAGCAGTATGCCCATGGCACAAAGCATACCACCGCCTGCAAAATCCCCAAGCAAGTTGCACGGGGGCAGAGGCCTTTCCCCTTTGCGCCTGAAAAGAGAAAGGGCACCAGAAACCCCAATGTAGTTAATGTCATGCCCTGCCATGGAGGCATAAGGGCCTTCCTGGCCCCACCCTGTCAAACGCGCATAGATGAGGCTAGGGTTGATTTTGAGCGCTTCTCCCGGCCCAAGGCTCAATGACTCCATCACACCCGGCCGATATGGCTCAATGAGCACATCATATCGTTCCATCATCTTTTTTACTATGCCCACCCCTTCAGGGCTTTTGAGATTCACGCGGATGAAGCGTTTGCCCCGGTAAAATGGATTTTTCTCCATGAGATTAGGAATTTCAGGCCTTCCCTCAGCAGGTCTGTCAACCACCACAACGTCTGCTCCAAAGTCCGCCAAGATCATCCCGCAATAGGGAGATGGGGCAAGCCCTGCCATTTCTACGACCCTGATCCCGTCAAGGGGTCTATGAGCGGTTTCTCTTGCTTGATTTTGGTTCATAGTGGTATCTCTCCTTCGCTTCTCCTTGAGCATCGCCCTCTTCCGCGACTATACGGGAGCGTAGAAAGCCTGTCAAGCAACACTCCTTGCCTTAGCACAGGCACTACATTTGGCCCTCTACCTGGACGGCTCAGTTTTTTCTTGATTTTTTCCTGCCATCGAGTAATTATGGGCGCGATTTGGTGAACCACCTTGCTCTCAACTTGAAAAAGAGGCATCATGGTAGGTCATCCTCTAAAAAAGCCAATAGTCCCACCTAATACGATTCGCCCAGGGGAATCATTCCTCTGTCAAGATTTTCCACTAAGATCGTTGAACCTTCGCAAAACCCTCCATCAATATATTCTTAACTCTCCGGTATCATTTAAGTATCCAAGGCCTCCATAAGGGAAGGTTAGGGCCAAGGATTTGTACTGGCACGGGGGCAAGGTCTTCTTGTCCGTGAAAACAGAGCGGAGTCAAAGCAAGCATCAAGATAAATAACATTAGATACAAAAAGGAGGTGATGAAGGAAATTCATGAAAAGATGGGCAGTCGGTTGATATTCACCTTTAGCAGTGGAAAGGAGGAATTATGGGCGGATTATTGATCATGGTAATTGCGTTTATAGGTTATCTCCTAGCCTACCAGATATACGGCAGGACCATCGGCAAAAAGATATTCATGTTATCCAATGCCAATATGACCCCGTCCGTTGAACTGGAAGATGGGATTGACTATGTGCCCACCAAGAAAGAGGTTATCTTCGGCCACCATTTCACCTCCATTGCAGGCACCGGTCCAATTGTAGGACCTGCTATTGGTGTCATCTGGGGATGGGTTCCGGCGATGATTTGGATCTTCTTCGGAACTATAATCATGGGCGCAGTGCACGATTTCGGCGCATTGGTTATCTCTATGCGAAACCAAGGAAAATCAATTGCTGAGTATACCTCCAAATATGTAAATAGCAGAACAAAGTTTCTCTTTTTCGTCATTGTGTTCCTAGAGCTATGGATCGTGATAGCCATCTTCGGACTGGTAATCGCTATTGTTTTTAACATCTTCCCCCAGGCGGTATTGCCAGTATGGTGCGAAATCCCGATAGCTGTAATCCTTGGATACATGGTTTACAAGAAGGGAGCGGGCATTTGGACTTGGTCCATCATAGCCGTTGTGGTGATGTATGCCACAGTCATCTTGGGCTACTGGATCCCTCTCAAAATGCCATCTGTCGCAGGAATTCCACCAACAGGGGTTTGGACAATTATACTGCTGGTTTATGCTTTTATTGCCTCTGTCCTGCCTGTGACAACCCTCCTTCAGCCAAGAGATTTTATCAACTCACATCAGTTGATCGTAGCCCTAGGTTTGTTGGTACTGGGCGTTCTCTTTGCTTCCTTCGGGGGCCATCTACATGTGGTCGCTCCATCAGTTCAGGTGCATCCCGCAAAGGCACCTCCCATGTGGCCATTTCTGTTTGTCACAATCGCATGCGGCGCCATCTCTGGATTTCATTCCCTCGTATCTTCAGGCACATCTTCCAAACAAGTGCGCTATGAAGAGGATGCACTCTTTGTTGGGTATGGGTCCATGCTAATGGAAGGCGTCTTGGCTACCCTGGTAATCGTTGCCGTGGCAGCAGGAATAGGGATAGGATATACAAAGGGTGGAGAAACGGTCACAGGTGTTGCTGCATGGACTGCCCATTATTCCTCTTGGGCCGCTGCAAAAGGGCTGGGATCCAAGATTACCGCCTTTGTTGTGGGTTCAGCTAATATGATCCAGATGCTAGGCATACCCCATGGAATTGCCCTAGTGATCATGGGGGTTTTTCTGGCATCCTTTGCTGGGACTACGCTGGATACCGCCACCAGGATCCAGCGTTACGTCATTGCAGAGTTGACCAGTGACATTAAACTGAACTTCCTCTCTGGAAGGTATCCTGCCACTTTTATTGCTGTCGGGAGTGCTATGTGGCTGGCCTTTGCAACGGGTGCAAGCGGCAAGGGGGCGCTCACCCTCTGGCCGATGTTTGGGGCAGTCAACCAAACCCTTGCTGCCCTTGCACTGATTGTTATCACCGTGTATCTCAAGTATAAGGGTGGCCTGAAATGGATAGTGTCAGGCCTTCCTGCAACCTTCATGGCAATAATGACCATCTGGGCTGTTGTGCTCAACCAAACCAGCTTTCTCCACAAGCACAATACACTGCTAACAGTGGTCAACCTGGCAATTTTGGTTGTGGTCCTGTGGATTGTGGTAGAAGGCGTTATCAAATTCTTCACCATTAGTGGTGAACCTGCCGGCGAACCTGAGGTCGCATCCGGCTAATACAGGAAATATTCAATAAGGGAAAATTGGGAGGAGGCTAATTGATGCCCCTCCCAATTATAAGCCATAAGAGGCAAGGCATTTGGGATGAACTCGCAACAGGAAAACAGTATGGAGGCGCGCCTGAAAAGGCTTTATTTTATACTTCTAACCCCGGTAATAGCAGGCTTCTTCGTTACATATATTATTAAGATATTCACGAGGACTGGCGTGGCAACGCCCAGCGGAATGTCGCTAATGGCACCTGTTCTATTTGTCCTAGCCATATCATTCGGGGTTGCCTTTCCTATTCTCTGGAGAACCATCTTTGTAAACAAAAACCGCAACCGCAAAGAAATAACAGAGTCCGAGCTTCTTAGATTCGAGCAGATAACCCTTTGCATCGCAATGGTGGCGCCTTACGCTTCATTAATTGCCTTCCTTTTTGACATTCCCCAGTTTCACTTTTATGGCACTGTATTGGCAAGCCTTTATGCTGTATACTATTTTTACCCTTCTCAAAAACGAATCACATATGAAAAAAGAATCTTCAGGGCAAAGTGAAATGAAATCACTTTTTAAGATTATTGCTTGCAAAATAAGAAACGTTTGCAAGATAGGAGATGAAATAAGCCGTAGTAGGGCTGTTGAGGCCATTGAAAGCGAATTGGAGGAAATGGAAAATGTCTTTGGCCTCCTCGTTCTGGGGTCTTTCGTGGGGATACCATCCCCTCCCATGCAGATCTCCCTTGACCTCATGCCTTATATGGAGAAGGAACTCCTTTTAATGATGGACAAGGTGGACACGGCCAGCCAGCCCCTGTCCCAGCTTTTCTCAGTTTTTGACATCGGCTAGATATGGCTCGACCAATAAACATCTTTTACCTGGGAAAAGGAGGGGTGGGCAAGTCCACCTCCGCGGCCCTGAATTCGCTTTTCTTATCCAAAAAGGGATTCAATGTCCTTCTTGTCTCCCTAGACCCAGCCCACAATCAATCAGATATTTTTGAGAAAAAGCTCTCAGATAAACCTAAGCCCTTAGCACCCAATTTGGAGGCCATTGAGATAGATCAGGAGCACTGGATAAAACGATACCTCAAGGATGTGCAGCAGCAGATCCGAAGGACTTACAGTTACCTCACATCCTTCAATTTGGAAAAATATTTCAAAGTTATCAAACATTCTCCGGGGCTGGAAGAATACGCACTGATTCTTGCGTTCAAGGAAATTATTAGCAAATTCTCAAAAAATGATGTCCTCGTTTTTGATATGGCACCCACTGCCCTATCGCTCAAATTTTTCAATCTACCCACCCTCTCTCTTGTATGGATCACTCATCTGCTTGCCCTGCGCAAGGAGATCATTAAGAAAAGGGAACTCAT
>DQZA01000003.1 GCA_011042035.1 Desulfobacteraceae bacterium | reverse complement strand
GAATGGTAAGCGATTATGATGGAGGGATGGTAGTAGACCCGCATGACATAGATACCATGGCCAAACAGGTAAAAAGATATTTTGAGCTTTTTTCGAAGGGCCAGTTGCAGCCTCTACCTACTCCGCCCCTTGAGCTAAGTCGCGAATATCTAGCGAAGAAATTTGCTGACATCACAAGGAAAATTTCAGCTTAGAATCATGCTTTCTACTAAGTGGCGTCTAGTATACCTTATAACGTTTATCCCACTGTCGTTCTTGCTGATAGTGATACTCCTTATAAGGGCAGTATACATAAGGCTATTGTTTGGTCCAGCGAGATGGGCCATGGCAGAACTCTTCGGAAAGGCCAGAAGACAAAGTGACGATACTTCATTAATAGTCTTTCCGTATATGGGGAGGACGAATGCCAGTGCAAGGTATCGGGTCTACAACTATCTCCCGTACATAAGGAGAGATGGTTTTAGCATTGATGTTTTTCCTCCGACCTCTGAGTCAGTCTTTGAGAATTTCTACCTTCCCTGGAAAGCGGCTGGGCACTATGTGTATTTTATAATGGTTTTTCTCGGCCGCGCCCTCGGAATATGGGCTGCCGGGAAGTACGATGTTGTATTCTTGCAGAGAGAAATAATCAGCGAATTCTTTTACGATCCGCCCCTTTTTATTTTTCTTCTGTGGGCGAACAACTCCAAAATAGTCTATGATTTAGACGATGCCGTCTGGATGCTCCCTCCCCATTCCATTCGCGGCAACAATAAGCTCCTTAACTATCTTGCAAGCAAGAGATTCTTCTGGAATGTTCGCCTGAGTAAGAAGGTGATTGTCAGTAACTCTTATTTGAAAAGGAAGGTATTAGATATTAACGGCTCCGTTGAGATCATTCCTACACCAATAGATGTGAGTGCATTTAAGGGAATCAGAAAGGCCGATATGGTAGGTGGGCATGATGTAGTCATCGGATGGACGGGGGGTGGGGGTAATGTGGGATACCTAAAGATGATAGAAAGGGTTGTTGCCCGAATTGCGGAAAAATACCCCGTGCGGGTCAAGGTTATCTCCTCCAGGCCCATCAAACTTAATGGTGTTAGGGTTGATTTCGTTCAGTGGAGTGAAGAGAGCGAATTTAGAGAGATATGCACCTTTGATGTTGGGATTATGCCTTTACCGGATAATGCATATACTAGGGGAAAGGCAGGATTTAAACTGCTTTTATATATGGCAGCGGGCATACCTTCTGTTGCTTCGCCTGTAGGAGTGAACAGTGAGATTATAATTACAGGTAAGACCGGCTACCTGGCCCGCAACGAAGAGGAGTGGCAACGGGGTTTGGAAGAATTGATCAAGAAGCCCTCATTTAGACAAGAGATGGGACGTGAGGCCCGAGAATATGTAGCTCGTAAATATGATTATTCCACTTGGGCCCCTATACTTGTTGATATATTGAAAAACGTCTGAATGGAAAGAGGATATAATGAATAGGGCAAAAAATTCGGTGAAATCTTTATTGAGAAATATCGTATTGGTGATATCCAGTCGAGCAATAGTGAGGGCGTTTTTATTTGAGTGGTACAGGTTAAGGTTTCATATCGTAAGGCCCAGGGGCCTTAGAGTTCATCTTGGCTGTGGCAATATAAGAAAAAACGGGTTTTTGAATGTTGACCATAGGCCCACAGGGGCCACCAACATGGTTTGCGATATAAAAAAATTGCCATTTCCATCCGGCTCAGTAAAGCTGATTGAATGCTATCACGTTATCGAACACATACCTCACCCGGAGGTGCCATCAATGCTTCGGGAGTGGTATAGGGTGCTCCAACCTGGTGGAAGAATAATCATTGAGTGTCCTGACTTTGATCAGGCTGTGAAACAATATCTTGAAGGAAATGAGCATCGGCTCTACAATATATTTGGATTGCAACGCTTTCCAGGCGATGCTCACCTATTTGGGAATAACAAGAGGAGATTGTCTGAGCTTTCATCGGGCGTCTTGTTTAAAGAGATAATAGAGGGAGAGCCTACCGATTACCACAAAGATCAGGAGCCATGTTTAAGGATTGAGGGCATAAAAGGATAAATGGAGATCGCATTCAAGATAGGTGTCCCTTCTCACGATGAGCTACAACTTTGGGGAGATTATCACTTGGCTAAGGCCATGGCAGAGGAACTGGCCAAGTATGGGCATACCTGCGAGATACATATCTTACCAGAGTGGAAGGATCCTAATGACAGTAAAAGGGATATCATAATTCATTTGAAAGGGCTTTCTCGATACAGGCCTAGGGGCGGGCCCATTAATGTGATGTGGCTCATAAGTCACCCTGAGAAGATATCGATTAGAGAGTTGAATAGGTATGATGCCATCCTTGTTGCATCCAAGAAATTTGCCCTTGAGCTGAAAAAGAAAGTGAAGACACCCGTTTATACACTGCTGCAGTTTGCCAGCACAAGGGTCATGTATCCTGATCCTGATCCTGACCATTCCTGTGAATTGCTTTTTCTTGGCAATTCAAGAAATGTATACCGGCCCATAATAAGGGATTTGCTGCCTACACAATTTGATCTCCATGTTTGGGGCTCAAGGTGGGAAGGGTTGATACCTAGGCGCTATATCAGGGGGAGGTATTTTCCTTACGAAAAGGCGCGAAGACTCTATTCATCTGCTTCCATTGTTCTTAACGACCACTGGGATAGTATGAGGAAATATGGGTTCATTAACAATAGGGTTTTTGATGCGTTGGCATGCAAGGCCTTTGTGCTCAGCGATTATTGTACCGATATGGATGCCCTATTTTCCGGCTGTCTCGTATCTTACGAGGGCAGGCAGGACCTTCACGATAAGATAGAGACGTACATAAATTGCCCTGAGAAGAGGGAAGATATCGCTCGAAAGGGGTATATGAGGGTGGTTTCAGAGCACACAGTGGCACACAGGGTTGAGGAATTAATGGAAATCTTTTGGAGGTTTTAAAAAGAAGTCAAGAGCGTATCCCTCGGGGATCTACTGTGATGGAATCAACGGTTGTGGTTCTGAATTGGAATGGCAGGAAAGTCCTGCCCAGATGCTTGGAGAGCCTTTCTCGGCAATCAAGCGATTCTTTTCAATTGGTTGTTGTTGATAATGGATCCACTGACGGATCAGCAGATGAGATAAGAAAATGTTATTACAAACCATGCGAGATAATTAGGCTGCCCCATAATATGGGGTTCTCTAAGGCCAATAACATTGCACTGAGGGGAGTTACAACCCCATATGTGGCCCTTTTGAACAACGACGCATTTCCTGAGCCGGATTGGCTGGAATCCCTAGTGGCAGCCCTTCAGAAATATCCAGAGGCGGGCCTTGCGGCATCCAAGCTCCTCTTTGACAATGCGAGGAATATTATTGACAGGGCAGGGGATGGATACACCACCGCAGGTGCTGCGTACCTGAGGGGCAGGGGGGCACAATCCTCCCAGTACCATGAGGAAGAAATGGTATTTGGGGCATGTGCAGCGGCAGCCCTTTACAGGACAGAAATGCTACGGAGCATAGGACTGTTTGATGAGGATTTTTTTTTGCTTCATGAAGACGTGGACCTTAGCTTCAGGGCCCAGTTGATGAGATACAGGTGCGTGTATGTGCCCCAGGCTGTGGCATATCACAGGGCAAGTAGCACCCTTGTCCATGACTCATCCACCTCGGTGTACTTCGGGCATAGAAACCTGGAATGGGTGTATGTGAAGAACATGCCCTGGACATTGCTGGCGAGGACATTCTGGCAGCATCTGCTCTATGATCTCCTTGCCTGTGCCTTTTTCCTGAGGATTGGCATGGGCAGAGATTTTATCAGGGCAAAAAAACACGCCATGGCTCAATTACCGGTGATGTGGAAAAAGCGAAAGAGGATCCAGGCCCTGCGAACAGTAAGTGATAGGTATATCGCTGGACTTCTGGAAAGGGAATCGTTTTTGCAAAGATACAGATCCAGGGGAAGGGGAGAAGGACTGCGGAGTGAGGACTAAGGGCGTAGCACTGAGGACTAAGGACTAAGTATGGCGACAATAATTAGTCGGATAAAGAGGGTCGCGGGCATGTTGAGGGAAAGGCCGCTGCGTCGAGCCGAGTATGATGAGAGGTTTTCCATGAGCCTCAGACAGTGGTTGATCATGCACCAAAAAGAGATCGTTTTTGATAAGATGACGTGGATGGGTACCAAGATATGGAAAAATCCCTTTGATATCTGGATCTACCAGGAGATCCTCCATGAGATAAAACCTGATGTCGTGATAGAAATAGGCAGTGCCTATGGTGGCAGCACCAGGTATCTGGCAGACCTGCTGGATTTGCTGGGAAACGGCATGGTGGTATCCATTGATATTGATAGAAGTAAATACCATCTGGAACATAAAAGGGTTATTGCATTGACTGGAAACAGCTCGGATCCAGGGATCATCTCCCGGGTTGAGGAGATTTGCAGCGGCAAGAAAACAATGATAATACAGGACGGGGGCCACAGTAAGGCACAGGTCTTGAGCGATCTGGAAAACTATTCCAGGTTCGTGAGCCTCAACAGTTATTTCATTGTAGAGGATGGCATAGTGGATCTCTTTTATCCTGAAGACGGTCTGGGCTTTTCTGAACAAGGCCCTCTGGCGGCAATCGAGGAATTTGTATCCCGGCATCCCGAGTTTCAAGTGGACGAATCTAGGGAGCGGTACCTAATGACCTATAACCCAAAGGGGTTTTTGAGGCGTATTTCAGTTTAAAAATTTTTCCGCGGGATCCGATGATTATTGTATTCACAATGAAAAGGGTTTTTAGTAGAGGGCAAATTCTGTCAACCGAATCCTCTACGTGCTTTTCTTTTTTGGTATACATTGTTGGTCTTAAAGGACTCACTAACCCAAAAAGGACATCATGACTTCCAGGCCTAAAGTCTTTCTATTTGTTGCACTACTGTTTTTTCTGGGTTGTTTTGGTGTAGAGATTGAGGGGTATTGCCAGTCCCAGGAAGATGTTCCTTCAAAGATTCTGGTTCGTTTTCGACAGGGTATGGGTGGTCCCGTGAGGAAAGGGCAGGCCCTTGCCATTCCAGGGGTGAAATTTGTTCGGAGTATCAGGAGATTTAACGTCGATGTGCTTAAGGTGCAGGGAGTTGCTGATAAACAAATCCTAATTGATCTTGTCCAAAATCTAAGGAAAAACCCTGCAATAGAGTGGGCTGAACCCAATTTTCGTCGATACCCTAATAGGACCCCTAATGACCCCCAGTTTTCTGATCAATGGCATCTCAACAACACAGGGCAAACAGGAGGAACCGCTGGCGCCGATATATCGGCGCCACAAGCCTGGGATATTACTAGTGGCACGCAAAGTGTGGTGGTGGCAATCTTGGATACTGGTGTTGAATACACCCACCCAGATTTGGAAGGCAATATGTGGCGGAACCTTGGAGAGGACTGGAACGGCGACGGTAGCCCAGGGCGTAATGGCATAGATGATGACCACAATGGGTACGTGGACGATTATTACGGTGCTGACATTGCGAATGGCACGGGAGACCCATTAGATACTTACGGTCATGGAACTCACGTTGCCGGTATTATCGGAGCTGTTGGAAACAACAATATTGGCGTTTGCGGTGTGGCGTGGGACGTGAGTCTCATGGCAGTGAAATTCTTAGATCCCGACGGTTCGGTTGCCGACGAAATAGAAGGGATTTCATATATCCTCGACCAAAAGGAAAAGGGTGTTCCCATATGTGCGGTGAATATGAGTTTCGGTGGGTCTGAATATTCACGCTTTGAGGAGGAGGCCCTCCAATCTTTGCAAGATGCCGGTATTATGGTGGCTGCTGCGGCAGGAAATGAAGGGGGAGAGCTGGGAGGGTATAGCAGCAACTATCCTTCTTCCTATAGTCTTACCAATATTATTAGTGTTGCAGCCACGGATGATACTGACGAGTTGGCATCATTTTCGAACTATGGATTCTACTATGTAGACGTGGCAGCTCCTGGTCAGGATATCCTAAGCTCCTACTTAGGCGCTTCTTATGACCGGTTGAGTGGGACATCAATGGCTACTCCTGTTGTGACAGGGACCCTGGCTCTTATTTTCTCTATGGGAAATAGAACCGTTTCCGAGGCGAGGGAAAGGATAATAAGGGGCGTAGATAGGCTGGAAGGGTTATCTGGACGTATTTTCAGCGAAGGACGAGTAAATGCTGCGAGGGCTTTATCATTAGAACTCGCGGGACCGTTCATTTTTGGGATTGGTCCTGTAAGTGGGGACCCGGGGACTGAGGTGAATATAACCGGAGTAAGGTTCGGCAACGGTAGCTCAGATGGAGATGGTGTAACCATAGGGGGGGCGGAAGCGCAGATTGTATCCTGGACGGCAAACAGAATTGTTTGTCGTGTCCCTGCGGATATGGCGACAACTGGGCAGATAGAACTCTATGTACATACTCATGAAGGTAACAGCAATATAGTGTACTTTAATCTGAGCCCTTTCAGGTATCGGGTGACAAGTGCACCTGCCGGAAATCAGGTGGGCTCATATTTGATATTGTGTAACTATGGCGAAGAGGTCGTGCATGCAAAAGTTTATGCAGGCCCGTCTGGTGCCGATGTGATAGAGCCCCAGGAAGAAATTCTTAATCCCTGGGAGGTTCGTTACGTAAACCTTAAGGAATACGGGCTCAAGGGCGATGCTAACCTGTTGTGGGTTGAATCGGACAAGGACTTAGCTGTTAGCATGATTGTGGCTGATACGGCCCTGCGGGGTATTTATTACATAGAGGGCCAGGCTTTCTAGTTTGCAGTAAGAGCATTGCCGTGCTTCTGTTTTATACAGGAGCTAGTGGCTAGGCTCAAGAAAAAAGCGTGAGGGGGGATGCCTTTTGTGGCCGAAGGAGAATACGAAGGAGGATGGCAAAAATGAAGAGGTCCACCGGTATTTTGTTGATTACAATAATTGCCTTGGCTTTCCACCAGGGCTTATGGGCCCAGGAAAGGCCAGCCCTTAAACAAACTGTCAAAAGAGCTCAAGAGCAAACATCTGCGGCAAAAGCGAATTTGAAGGTGCGTGTCTCTGAATATTGGAAAGCAGTAATTGCAGGGAATCCTGATAAGGCTTATGACTGTGTGGAACCCTCTGCACAAAACAGGGAGAATCGCTCTCGGTTTGTTAGCGGTATGAGCAAGTTTCAGTTTATCCGGTATGAAATAAAGGGGATTTCCATTAAGGGTGATGAAGCGAGTGTCACCGTAAGACGAGAATTCAAGATTGCTCCAGGCGTCATACCCCTGGATCCTGGATTACTGCATCAAACTCTGACGGATAGGTGGGTGAAAGTAAAGGGCAAGTGGTATGCCGCGTACAATAGACCAGTCTTGCCCTTTTCCGGGAACAGGCGAAAGAGACCAGCGCCCTCGGTCTCCATACCAAAACAAGATACCAGGAAGAGAGGGGGCGAGAAGAAGAAGGAAAGTCAAAAGTAGGTAGCTTTTTGTGGTCGGGACGGAATTACAGCACACTAATTTAACCTTTCATGAGAAGGAGGACTGAGATGAAGAAAG
>DQZA01000125.1 GCA_011042035.1 Desulfobacteraceae bacterium | reverse complement strand
TTTTAGTGTCTCTTCAACAACTGGGAGTATGTTACGGATATGCTCTCTGGAGGCAAGCTCAGGAACTACCCCGCCGTGTGGATGGTGAAGCTTAACTTGAGAATGGACAATGCTGGAAAGCACATGCCTGCCGTCCTTTACAATGGCAGCCGATGTGTCGTCGCAAGATGTATCGATACCTAAAATTAGCATAAGGAGTCAGGCCCCCCCTAGCCTTCCTTCGCGTGGAGCTTCTTCAGTTTGTCCCACTTGCCACCTTTTTCAGTTTCAATCAGGACCAAAGAGATATTGTCCCCACCACCACTCTTGTTTGCTTCTTCCACTAATATGTCCAGCTTTTCCTCCGGTGAAATAGTCGAATGGCTATACCTATGATCCAGTCCAGAATCGTTTGCCTTACTTTCATGGGCAATTACTCGTGCGATGAGAACAACGGGTCAATGAGACATATTTACTGATTATTTCAATTGATTTGCGGCCAATGCCTGGGACCTGATATAGCTCATCCAATGATTTTAACGGACCAGTCCTTTCCCTCAACTCGACAATAGCCTTGGCAGTCTTTATCCCAATTCCAGGGATTGCCGTCAAGCCTTCTGTTGTCTCGGAGTTTAAATCAAGTTTTAAGCCCAGGGTTACCCTATGAAAAGCATCAATTTGCCTTGTTTGGACGGCAACCTTATTAGTGGCAGACCTGGATAGGGTAACCAAGCTTAGGCATGGTATTCGAGTCAATTTCGAAGCCTTGTTAAGGGAAAGAAGTGAGGGTGAGCCTCCGGAAGCTTCAAGTAATTGGCCCAAGGTGGGCGATTTGGCGAAGCCGTACACTCCCGGCCATGCTACTGAGCCCCTAACCTCGACATAGCATGGGCCTTGACCAGGGCGATTAGAATTGAGGGAGATTCCTTGAGCAATCCGGGCCAAGGAGTATGCTGAGATAAGTCCAACCAGAAGTACTAAATAGGCAAAGGATTTTTCAATCTGCTTCTTGTGCGTCACTGTCAAGCCCGAAGGCCGTGTGAAGCGTTCTCACGGCTAGTTCTGTATATTTTTCCTCGATCACACAAGATATTTTAATTTCTGATGTGCTAATCATCATTATGTTGATATTCTCTTTGGCAAGAGCATTAAACATTTTTTGAGCTACACCAGCATGACTTCTCATTCCCAAACCAACGATGCTGACTTTAGCGATGTCTTCATCTCCCATCACGCGCTCTGCGCCTATATCGTGAGCCACATCTCGCAGGCGTTTTAACGTCCTGTGGAAATCTGGTTTCGGGACAGTAAAGGTGAGATCGGTGTAGCCGTCTTCGCTTGGGTTTTGCACAATCATATCCACGATAACGCCGGCCTCGAACACGGGCTTGAAGATCTTAGACGCAGTCCCTGGTTTATCTGGGACGTGTTTCATGGTGATCCTGGCCTCATTTTTGTTGTAGGTTACCCCAGAGACTACTACCTTTTCCATATCCCTTGTTTCTGCTGTTACCATTGTGCCTTTCTCCTCTGAAAAAGTTGACCTTACATGGATAGGAACCTGAAATTTGCTTGCAAACTCCACTGATCTTATCTCCAAGACCTTTGCGCCCAGGCTGGCCATTTCCAGCATCTCTTCATAAGAGATGGTATCCAGCTTTCTTGCCTTGGGGCAAATGTTAGGATCTGTAGTATACACACCATCTACGTCAGTGAAAATCTCGCAAACATCAGCATTTAGGGCGGCAGCCAGGGCCACAGCGGTGGTATCAGAGCCACCACGTCCTAGTGTCGTGATGTCGCCGTTTTCATCAAGCCCCTGAAACCCGGCCACTGCAACAATCCTACCCTTTTCAAGTTCCCGTTTGATCCTATTGGTGTTCACCTCATGAATTCGGGCCTTTCCGTAAAGCCCATCTGTATGTATGGGCACCTGGAAACCTAATAGTGAGCTTGCATCATATCCCATTGATTTTACGGCCATGGCAAATAGGGCTATGCTGACCTGCTCGCCAGTGGACATGAGCACATCGAGTTCTCTGGGATCAGGCTGGTCACAAAGCTCGTGGGCGAGCCGGATTAACCTGTCTGTCTGGCCTGCCATGGCCGAAAGCACTACCACCATCTGGTTACCTTGTTTGAAAGAGTTAATCACCCTTCGTGCCACTGTCCTTATCTTTTCTATATCTCCGACACTGGTTCCGCCGTACTTTTGAACAATTAGAGCCATAAGCAACTCTCCGTCACACGATTTGGAATATTGGAACAATGGAATAATGGGTCAGATATGAAGACTTAAGAAATCTTCCATTATTCCATGATATACGTTTACGACCCGAAAACCTCCTGAAGCAAGGATCAATTAGTATCTATGCCCGTTACCATTTAGATTTAGCAAGGACCCAATTATTTTAGCAGGTCTCGGATGGTCCCCTTTTACCAAAATGTCCCGGCTGTTTTTGTTCGCAAAGTTTATTAATACATAGAGACAATGAGATGGCATTATCTCAGGCCATCGATCGGCCCACTCGAGTATTGCCACGCCCTCCATGTAAAAGTATTCCTCCAGTCCTGCAGAAATGAAATCCGATGCCTCCTTAAGCCTGTACGCATCCATGTGGTAAATGGGTATCCTTCCTTCATAGACATTTACCAGGGTAAAGGAAGGGCTTGTCACCATGTTTTCTGCTTGTACCCCCAGGCCTAAGGCAAGCCCCTTGGTGAGCCAAGTCTTACCTGTGCCAAGTTCACCAATTAGACCTATCACATCTCCCTGTTGGAGCCGAACTCCAATGTTTTTGCCCAACTCAATAGTTTCTTGAGGAGAATTGGATCTGAATCTAGCAAATTTTGTGTCCACCTAGCAACTATCCTTTAATCCATAGGCTGCAAAAAGCCGTTGTGGTGCCCAAAGTGTGCAAACTTGTAAACTTAATCCATTGGGGCTTATCACATAAGATCAAAATGCGGTGGTGGATTTTTTAAAGGCCAATTGCCCGAGTAAAGAGAGCTTATCAAACCTGGGACCACATCCAGGATTTCTCCTGCCATGATTCCTACCGTTCCCGTTTTTTCTGCAAGGCAATCGGCAGCCAGTCCGTGAATGTATGTGCCCGCGATGGCCGCCTTTTCAACGGGCCAGCGTCGTGCAAGAAATCCTCCTATGAGGCCCGTGAGAACGTCACCTGCTCCACCACTGGAAAGAGCAGCGTTACCGGTAGGATTGACATATATTTTTCCATTGGGCAGTGCCACAAGCGTCCGGGCACCCTTTAGAACAAGATAACAGCGATGGTTGTTCACAAACTCCAAGGCCGTAGATATCCTGTCACTTTGAATCTCTACTGTTGATTTGCCCGTGAGCCTACCCATCTCTCCTGGATGTGGAGTTAATATGGTGTGGTCCGCAACACTGTTGAGAACATCCAGTGCTCCATTAAGGGCGTTAAGTCCGTCGGCATCTATGACCATGGGAAGCCTACATGTGGATGCAAGCCTTTTTACCAATTCTACGGTCTCGGAATTGGTGGAGAGCCCGGGGCCAATGGCAAGGGCTGTTTTGCCCTCCATAAGGTCTTCGATCAAAGGAAGGGCCGCCATAGAAAGGGTTCCATCTGAGGTTTGAGGCAAAGGGGCTGTCATAGCCTCAGTAAGTTTTTCCTCCAGTGTTGGGTTAAGGGATTGAGGAACGCCTACGGTTACAAGGCCTGCCCCAGCCCTTATGGCACCGAGGGCCGCCAGGGTAGCAGCCCCGGTTTTGCCCGGCGAGCCCGCCAGTATCAGCAGATGGCCCCTATGGCCCTTGTGTATATCCTCTTTGTCCTCCACCAAGAGATCCGCAAAATCCTCTGGTACGCTGAGGTGAAATTGTTCCGGGACCTGGCTGGCCACCGACTCAGGTATGCTGATGTCAATACGAACAAGCCGCCCAACAACTTCGCGACCTGGGAAAACCGCCTGTCCGACCTTTGGGAATCCAAAGGTGACCGTAAGGTCGGCCCTGACTGAGGTCCCCATGATGGCGCCATTGTCGGCATTGAGCCCCGAGGGTATGTCTATGGCCATCACCGGTTTACCACTGGCATTGATCTGATCTATTACGGTAGCGTAAAATCCGCGAACAGGAGAATTCAATCCTGTGCCGAGGATGGCATCAGCTATGTAATGACAATGGGCCAAGGTGCTTTTCTGTTCTTGCCAGGACGACTCATCAGGGACAAAGCGTATGTCCAGGCCCATACCCTGGGCAATCCGAAGGTTTACGAGGGCATCGCCTGATATTTTCTCCCTTTGCGAAAGCACAAAGACTATTGGCCGTAGGCCAGCTTGGTGTAAATACCTGGCCACAACGTAACCGTCTCCGCCATTGTTCCCTCGGCCACAGATGATGAGCACCCTTGCATCCTTTTCAGGGGAGAAGTGGGCAAGGAACGTTTGGGCCGCGCCTCTGCCGGCATTTTCCATCAGGACCACACCAGGGATTCCGAGATCATGAATGGTTTTACGGTCCATTTCCTGCATTTCTGAAGCCTTGACCAGTCTCATCTTTGCCCTCCAAAACAACCATTGCTATAGCATCATTCTTTTCGTCAGAAAGGGATAAATGGATGCCGTTTATTTTCTTTTCCTTGCAGATGGAAAGGGTTTGTCCAAGGGGTCTTATGCCGGGTTTTCCCCTCTTGTCGTTGAAAACCTCTATCTCTCTCCATTTCACGCCTTCCTTCATTCCCAAGCCCAAGGCCTTTGAGAAGGCTTCCTTGGCGGCGAACCGGAGTGCAAATGCAAAGTACGGGCGTGCCCTCTTGTATGAGGCTTGCTTTTCAAGATCTGTAAAGACCCTGTCCACGAACCTGGGGCCCCATCTTCTTACAACCCTTTCAATTCTCCTGACATCTACGAGGTCAATGCCGATACCGTATATCATTTAATTTCCATTCCCTAGAAATTCTTCACAAGCTCCACCATCTCCCGTACAGCCTGCTCAAAGCCGACGTAAATGGCCCTGGCCACGATGCTGTGGCCTATGCTATATTCTTCAATTTGGTGAAGCTCGCCAAATCGTTTGACATTAACATAGTTAAGCCCATGGCCTGCACTGATACGTAGTTCCATCTTTTCCGCCACGTTAACCGCGGCACCAATCAAGGAAAAAAGCTTGTCCGCTTCCTCTTCACTTTTTGCCTCAGAGTAGTGGCCGGTATGAATTTCAACTATGTCACCACCACATTCCTTGGCGGCTTCTATTTGGGCCGGGTCAGGATCAACAAAGAAGCTCACCAGGATGCCAGCATCTTTCAACCGCCTTACCACATCGCTGTATCGAGCCTTGTGCCCAAGGACGTCAAGGCCTCCCTCGGTTGTTAGTTCCTCGCGTTTTTCGGGCACTAGCGTCACGAGATCAGGTTTTGCCTTAATGGCAATGCCTATCATCTCTTCAACAGCAGCCATTTCCAGGTTGAGCTTTGTTTTCACCGTCTGCCTTAACAGTTCAAGGTCCCTGTCTTGGATGTGACGGCGATCTTCTCTGAGGTGGCAGATGATGCCCTCGGCGCCGGCTAACTCCGCCATACCTGCGGCCAGAACGGGGTCTGGCTCATCTATACCTCTTGCCTGCCGCACAGTCGCAACGTGATCTACGTTTACTGCCAATCGTGCCATGTTCATGCCTCCTTAAAAATCTTGATCAGCCTAGTTTCCTCGCCTTGCATTCGCCTTGCTTCGTCCACGCCTCTTTCATGATCATAGCCAAGTAGATGGAGTAGTCCGTGAACAAGTAACCGCCCAACTGTTTCTAGAAGGGGCTCTCCTGCCTCAGACGCCTCTCGCATTGCAGTGTCCAGAGATATGACAACATCGCCCAGTAGGGGTGATTCTGGTTCATTCTCTATAGCGGGACACATGGGGAACGCGATTACGTTAGTTGGTCCTTGACGGCCCAAGTATCTGCTGTTGAGCAGAGCTATCTCCTCGTCAGATGTCACGAGGATGCTTAGTTCCTTGTCATGACAGCCCAAGACGTCTAAGACTTTCTCCATTTTTTTTCTTATCGTCTGCTCGCTGGCCCCTGGAATCTCCTGTTGCAGGTTGATCAGAATTTCCATTTGCTGCTTTTTTACCTCCGGAAGCTCTCACCGCCGGCTCTGGGTACTCTATCCTTTGGTGAAAAATACCACTCAAGGTCTTATTGAAGCTCTTGGCAATTAGGTGTAAGTCCTTCAGTGTCAACTCGCACTCATCCAATTGGCCATCAGAAAAGATTCTGTTAATAATCTTTTGCACCAGTCCCTGGATCCTGGCAGGGGTGGGATCCACCAGGGTCTTGGAGGCCGCCTGCACTGCGTCTGCCAGCATAACCAGCCCTGCCTCCTTGGTTTGAGGCTTGGGGCCGGGGTATCTGAAGTCTTCTTCTTTTACCTGTACGGCCTTGTCTGAACGTTGCCCCACCTGCTCTTTGGCCTTTTCGTAAAAATAGGTAATGAGGCTGGTTCCGTGGTGTTGCTGAATTATGTCTATGATGGGCTGACCCAGCTTGTATTTTCTAGCGAGCTCAACGCCATCCTTGACGTGGGAAATAAGAATTAAGCTGCTCATGGATGGGGCAAGTTTTTCATGCTTGTTTTGTCCGTTAATTTGATTTTCTATAAAGTAGAGTGGCTTTTTCATCTTTCCTATATCGTGATAATAAGCCGCCACCTTAGCAAGTAAGGGATTAGCGCCAACGGCCTTGGCAGAGGCCTCCACCATCTGACTGACGATGACGCTGTGGTGGTATGTACCGGGGGCCTGCACCATAAGTTCCCGCAAGGGGGGTTGATCAAGACTTGCAAGTTCCAGCAGCTTAATGTCAGTGGTATAGCCGAAGGCCATCTCAATGAGGGGCACACTTCCAGTGGTGATAACGGCAATAAGGATTCCGCCAAAAAATGCTGTCGCACAAGCCACAAGAGGCTCTACAGTGTAAAAAAAACCGTGGAGTGTCTCTATGGAAAGGGCAAGAACCATGTTGGCGAGGCCCACCTTCAGCCCTGTTTTTATGAATTCACCTCTTTCTCTGCACTCTCTCATGCCGTGGGCTGCGATAAGACCGCCTACAAGGAAATACACGAAGAATTCCACTTTTCCGCCGAGCACCAGGGCAGTGATGGCCGAAAGTAACACAGAAAAGCCCGCAGCTACCCTGATACCTTGAAAAAGGGAGACCAGCATGGGACCGCTGGCAATAGGTATGGCAAATATTAACGCCCTTGAAGTGAGAAAAGGAAACCCTCTGGCAACTTCGGCAGCGATAAAATTGGATGCTATGGCTAGTAAAAAGAAGATGGATAGAACCAATGCCTGAAAAATAAGGTCTTTTTTGTTGGGGGTCACCTGAGGCCGGGTTGAAGCGGTAACAAGATAGAATGAGAACAAAAGAAACCCTATCAAGATAGCCATCGCTGGAATATGGCCGAGGAATTTATCTTTCCTCAGGTACCTGTACTCCTCGGCCAGCTTAAGGAGATGTTCCTGGCGGATCGGCTCCCCCTCGCGGACAATCATTTCACCTTTTTTTACCTTAAAATAGACAGGCTTAACAGCCTTCCGAGCCGCTTCCTTGCGCAACTC
>DQZA01000128.1 GCA_011042035.1 Desulfobacteraceae bacterium | reverse complement strand
GTCACAGCGTTACATTTGGTAAGCAATATATCGGAATCTTGCTTAACTGGCTTCATGGAAAAGTCCAAGATCTTGACAATACGGTCCATCCTGCCGATTTTGTAAAAAAACATGGCCGCATCGTGATACCTGCCTTGCACCACCATTTCCACAGGGATTTCGACGTAAAATTGCTTGGCTTTTTCTTTCTTCGGGCTAAATAATACAAAGGTTAGATTCGACTCAGCACCTAATTGCGTAATATTCCTCAAAAGGGCGGGGATTTCCTTCTTATTGGGCAAAATCCTGAGGACCCGCTGGAATTCACTGTCAACTTCCTTCAGTTCTGCCTCAAATTTTTTCAGGTTTCTGGCTCGCACCCTTGCCTGGGCCAATTTTTGTTCCAATCTTGCTATCTCCTTCTTGGTCTTTTCAATCTGCCTTTGCTTGGGCAAGAAAACCAGCCAAGCAAATAGGACGGCCAGTAGCACTAGAGTGCCAAAGTATATCAAAAGCCTGTACGGCATCTTGAGCTTTTCTATTCTTGAAACTAGAACTCCTTCTTCCATGATCTCCACACATCCACTTAAATGTGTTTGCGCTTACTTTCTGCGCTTCCTTCTTCCCTTCTTTGATCTTTTCTTAGCTACCTTCTTGGGTTTTTCCTTGAATTCGAATGTCTTGCACTCTAAAGAAAAGTCCGTTAGATTGAGTTTGTACTGGTTTAGCACCCTAAGCTTAGTCCTTTTCAGATCCACGCTCTTAATGTGCTGGGCAACCTCCAGATTATTCATAAACAGAGCCACTGTTTCATTGTCCATTGCCGTACCTTCCAAGGTCAACTTGCCTCTGCTCTCAGCCAGCGACCGAAGCCACAGCTTGTCCCGAGGCACGGCCATTGCCACTTCATCTAATATATGTACGGGACCTAACTTGTTCTTGTCCAAGCCCCTAATGACTTCCAATTTGGTCCTAATTTCAGATATCTTCTTTTTAATCTCTGCTAGCCGCTTGTTTGTATCCTTGTATTTTGCAAGTTCCTTGACTTTTTCGGCCTTTTTCGCCTTGACTTGGTTTAATGTGCTGTTTAATCGCAAGAAACCAAGTACCATAAGGCAAAGTAGAAGCCCCACACTGAGAACGTAAATACTGATCTGCCGCCTGACGTTCTCCTTTTTTCTTGCTTCCCTGAATGGTAGTAAATTGATCCTTATCATTTATCACCAATACTTCTGAGTGCAAGCCCTACAGCAACGGCGGCCTGAGGGGCCATGTAGCTTAGGTATTTTGCGTCAAATCGTTTCTCGTTCACTATCAAGTTTGAGAAGGGATTGAATAGTTCTACGGGGATACCCGTCTCGACTTCCAAGTACTTTTGAAAACCTGGTATTCTGCAAGACCCACCACTCAAGAAAATCCTTTCAATAGTTTCATCAGGGTATGTGGTAGCAAGAAAATCCAAGGCTCGCTTGATCTCCTGGGCCCAGCTGGAGACCACAGAGGTAAAGATTTCCTCAAGTATGGCCTTTTCCTTTTCTACCTTGATTCCACCCAGCTTTATTCTCTCGGCCTCCTCAAAGCCCACCTTCAGTTCCTTCATTATTGCCTCGGTTATCTGTGCTCCGCCATAGGAGGAATCTCTTGTGAACATGGAAACGCCACTCTTCACGGCATTTATTCCCAGCTCCTCAGCTCCTATGTTAACCAGGGCATAACAACCCTGCTGTTCAGGAGAGTTCATTTCAAACGCGTTCTGCAAGGCAAATGCATCAACGTCCAAAACCATGGGACTGAGACCAGCCAATTGAAGTAGGCTCACATACTCATCCACCATATCCTTCTTTGCAGCAACGAGCATGACCTCCTTGGTTTCCCCGGCCGCCTCGCCCCCTCCTTCTGGCGTTGTCTCGGGCGTTAGCAAATCATAGTCGAGATTCACATCATTGATATCAAAAGGAATATATTGCTCTGCCTTTTCTTGAATAGTGGCCTCAAGGTCAGCATCTTGCTTTGGGGGCAGATCAATCTTTTTCACGATAACAGAATAGCCGGAGATTGAGGTTGCGACCTTTCTGTTTTTTACCTCAAGGTTCTTGTATAAATTTTTGATGGCCGAGGCGACAATTCCCATTTCCTTGATGGAGCCTTCTACGATTGCGTCAGGGGGGAGCCCAACAACTCCGAAGCTTTTCAGAATAGGGCCTCTCTTGGAATGATCAATCTCCGCAAGTTTTATGGAATGAGAGCCGACATCAAGGCCAACCAACTGATTTTTCTTAGGAATGGCCATGGCAATAATGGTCAATCTTCAGGGAAAATTTTGTGTTTGTCGGAAAGCTTATACCCCAGGGCCAGGATAATCTTTCTTTTTGTCTCCATCCGGCAGTTCATACCTTTCTCAACTCTATCAATAGTTAAAGGAGACACTCCTGCCTTGCGGGCTAATTCGGCCTTGCTGATAAGGTTGTCTTCTCTGATCTCCTTTACAAGGTTCCGAGCCATTTTTCCCTCCAGCCCTTGACGGTGAGACCTATTGAAATTTTCGATATAAAGTGTACCCATATTTAAGTCTTTGTCAATTACTTTTAAAAATTTAATTAAACTTTAATTAAATTATGCCTCAAAAGCCATTTCTTAACATTTATTTAATGTATTTGAGACAGCTTTATTTAGCCCGTTGTAGGTCATAGTCATGGATTTACCCAGGGCCAAAATCATAATATTTATCGGCAGGGGGCAGAATTTGCTTTACAAACTTCTGTATTACAATTACATTCCCTCAAAAAAATTGCGGATTGGAAAATGGCAAAGGTACACGGGAAACAACTAGACCAAGTTGAGCAAAGAGTGATCGTCAAGAAAAAGAGCACACTGCGAGAATATCTTGAGGCAGCTGTCATTGCTGTCATCTTGGCACTTTTCATTCGCACATTTGTAGTCCAGGCCTTCAAGATTCCCTCTAGTTCCATGGAGCCTACTCTTCTAGTTGGTGACCACATACTCGTGAACAAATTTCTTTATGGCGTGAAAATACCATTTATTAGAAAGACTATTATCCCCATAAGTAGTCCTAAACGCGGAGATGTGATTGTGTTTATCTTTCCTCAAGACAAAAGCAAGGACTTCATCAAAAGGGTGATTGGCTTGCCAGGTGACAGAATAGAAATTATTGGCAGGAAAATATATATCAACGCAAAGCTCTTCGAAGACAAGCATGGCTACTACAGCAGCCCCTCTCCCTCGGAAGGATCTCGATTCGGCCCCATCACAGTGCCCAAAGGGCATCTTTTTGTAATGGGCGACAATCGAGACCATAGCTATGATAGTCGGTATTGGGGGTTTGTTCCTCTAGAATCTGTTAAAGGGAAGGCCTTTATAATATATTGGTCATGGCCTCACTGGCGCAGATTCATGCATATTATAAGGTAAAGGAGCAAGTCTCGCCTCTATTGGCTATTGCCCTTGAGTTGGCCGCCCTTCTCATCTCCCGGGCCAATTTTATGACCCTTACGGTATCTTCGCTTACCCCTAGCGCCTCCAGGTCCGGGATTTCGAGCCATCTAACATCCATGGCATCAGAGGAGGCCTGTGCTGAGCCACTAGCATACTCTGCCCAATAATCCAATATTATATAGTGGTATCTTATGCGGTGCTGTTTGTCCCTAACGATCCTATCCACCACCGCCACGAGTGATTTGACCTCTATTCCGATCCCCGCTTCTTCCAGTATTTCCCGTTCGAGTGCCTCTCTCCACGTCTCACCAAGCTGGATGGCTCCTCCCGGCAGTGACCATTGGCCTTCTGAAGGGGGATTAGCCCTTTTTACAAGTAAGACCTTGGTGCCTGAAAAAATTACAGCCGCAACGGCCGGGATAGGCCTTGAAGGGTACTCTCTTTTCATTGGGCATTCCTCTTCTATGGCTTGCATCATTGATGGTATTGTTGTAAGTATAGGTTTCGCGTGCGCTCGAGTCAACGAAACGCGCAGCACTCGACAAACCCTTACTATCAGAAAGGAAAGAACCATGACAGCAAAGACTAAGACACTGGAAGGAAACGAAGCAGCAGCCCATGTGGCTTATGCCATGAGTGATGTGGCTGCCATCTACCCCATCACCCCCTCAAGCTCCATGGGCGAATATTGTGATGAATGGTCAGCTAAAGGGCGGAAGAACATCTTTGGCCAGACATTAAAGGTAGTGGAGATGCAGTCAGAAGCTGGGGCCGCAGGGGCGGTACACGGAGCCCTTGCAGCAGGTGCCCTTGCCACTACATTCACTGCCTCTCAGGGACTACTGCTTATGATACCCAACATGTACAAGATTGCAGGAGAGCTCATGCCCGGGGTTTTTCATGTCTCTGCAAGGGCGATAGCCGCTCACGCTTTGTCAATATTTGGAGATCACTCTGATATCAATGCAGTTCGCCAAACAGGTTTTTCCTTGCTTGCATCGGCCTCGGTCCAGGAGGTAATGGATCTCGCGCTAGTGGCTCATCTTGCGAGCATCAGATCAAGCGTTCCCTTTTTACACTTTTTCGATGGCTTTAGAACTTCAATGGAAATCCAAAAAATTGAAATGATTGAATACGAAGATATGGCAAAGCTCGTTGACTGGGATGCAATAGATACATTCAGGGCCCGTGCAATGAACCCTGAATATCCTCAGATTAGGGGAACAGCCCAAAACCCTGATATCTTTTTCCAAAACCGGGAGGCCTGTAACCCCTATTATCTTAGAGTCCCTTCAATTGTTCAAGAGGAGATGGATAGGGTAGGAGACCTAATCGGAAGACATTACCATCTGTTCGATTATGTGGGAGACCCCGAGGCCGATAGGGTTATTGTCTCCATGGCGTCAAGCTGTGATGTAATAGAGGAAACCATTGGCTATCTCAACAAACTGGGCGAAAGGGTAGGGCTTGTCAAGGTGCGGCTCTACCTGCCATTTTCACGAGAGCATTTCCTGCAGACCTTGCCGTCTACCGCCAGAAGCATTGCGGTACTGGATAGAACCAAGGCCCCTGGAGCCATCGGGGAACCGCTTTATCAGGATATTTGCACTGTGTTTAAGGACACGCCCGATGCGCCCAAGGTAGTAGGGGGCCGCTATGGCCTTGGCAGCAAGGACTTCACGCCCACCATGGTAAAAGCAGTTTTTGACAATCTGCGAGGAAAAGAGCCCAAGAACCATTTTACCGTTGGAATTGTTGATGACGTGACCTTTACATCTCTCGAACTTGGCGAAGAAATCGACCCTTCACCTGAAGGAACCGTTCGCTGCAAGTTCTGGGGACTTGGCTCTGATGGTACGGTAGGAGCCAACAAGAATGCTATCAAGATAATCGGTGAAAATACGGATCTGTATGCCCAGGCCTATTTTGCCTACGATGCAAAGAAATCGGGTGGTATAACCATGAGCCACCTCAGGTTTTCCCCTCACAAGATTAAATCTCCCTATCTTCTAACAAAGTCAGATTTCATCGCATGTCACAACCCGGCTTTTGTGAACCAGTACGATATTCTTGAGGGTATTCGCGAAGGAGGTACATTCCTGCTCAACTCTCCATGGACACCCGAAGAGATGGAAGAAAAGCTGCCTGATCACCTGAAGCGGACAATCGCCAATAAGAAGCTCAAATTCTATAATATTGATGCGGTCAAGATTGCTTCAGAGGTGGGCCTCGGTGGCAGAATTAACATGATAATGCAAGCCGCTTTTTTTAAGATTGCCAACGTCCTGCCACCCCAGCAGGCCTTTGAGTACCTTAGGGATGCTATCAAGAAAACTTATGGTAAGAAGGGCGAGAACATAGTTCAGATGAATATCAAGGCCATGGACATGGCAGTAGACGCATTGCAGGAAATCGAGGTGCCGGAGTCGTGGGCCACCGCAGGACACGAACAATATATGGAAAAGGATGAGCCTGAATTTGTGGCACAGGTTATGCGACCTATGCTAGCCCAACAGGGTGACAAACTACCCGTAAGCCTGATGCCGCCGGATGGTATCTTTCCTACCGGGACCACTAAATATGAAAAGCGCGGCATTGCAATATCTGTCCCAGAATGGCAGCCGGAAAACTGCATTCAATGTAATCAATGCGCCTTCGTTTGTCCCCACTCAGTTATACGACCTGTACTGGCAAGGAAGGAAGACCTGGAGGGCGCACCAGAAGGGTTCGTAACCTTAGAGGCCAAAGGCAAAGAGCTAAAGGGGCTTAGGTTCCGCATTCAAATCAGTCCACTGGATTGTACTGGCTGCGGCAGCTGCGCCCACGTGTGCCCTGCAAAGAAAAAAGCGCTGGTCATGAAGCCGCTGCCCACCCAAAAGGACAAAGAGATTCCAAACCACATCTTTGCCTCACAATTGCCCGATCTAGGGGATGTAATGCCGGTGACCACCGTGAAAGGTAGCCAGTTCCGGCCTCCTTTGTTCGAGTTTTGTGGGGCTTGTGCAGGATGTGGTGAGACGCCTTACATTAAACTCGCTACCCAGCTCTTCGGAGACAGGATGATAATAGCCAACGCCACCGGCTGCTCTTCCATTTATGGGGGTTCTGCACCGAGCTTCCCTTACACCGTAAACCAAGAAGGCCATGGTCCAGCCTGGGGCAACTCGCTGTTTGAGGATAATGCGGAGTATGGCTTCGGCATGGAGCTTGCGGTCAGCCAGCGTCGGGAAAAGCTCGCAGACCTGGTACGGGAGGCCATGAAAGGCAACATAACTGATCAGCTAAAAGAGGCCTTGCAACAGTGGCTAAACAATATGTATGACGGAGATGCCTCCAAAGAGGCAACAAAGAACCTTTTGGACAAATTGGAACTTGAAATAACCAACTCAGACCGCGAAGTAAACCCCATCTTGTGGGATATACTGGAAATGAAGGACTACATGGTCAAGAAATCCATCTGGATCATTGGGGGTGATGGCTGGGCTTATGATATAGGCTACGGAGGCCTTGACCACGTTCTTGCCATGCACCACGATGTTAATGTCCTTGTGCTGGACACCGAGGTCTACTCCAACACTGGCGGCCAGTCTTCCAAGTCAACGCCCACGGGCGCTGTCGCCAAGTTTGCCGCTGCAGGGAAGACAACCAGGAAAAAAGACCTAGGGCTCATGGCCATGACCTATGGTTACGTGTATGTTGCGTCAGTAGCGATGGGAGCAAACAAAAATCAGTTGCTAAAGGCCATGCTAGAGGCTGAAAGTTACAATGGGCCTTCTCTTATTATTGCCTATGCGCCTTGTATTAACCATGGAATCAACATGGGACTCAGCCAAGAAGAAGAGAAGAAGGCAGTGGAAGCAGGGTATTGGCTTCTTTACCGCTATGATCCACGCCGCAAGGAAAAGGGCGAGAACCCCTTTATCCTGGATTCCAAGGAACCCAAAGCGGCCTTCAGCGAATTCCTCATGGGAGAAGTGAGGTATTCCAGTCTTACCAGAACATTTCCCGACAACGCTGAAAGGCTGTTCAAGGAAGCCGAACTGCTTAGCAAGGAGCGGTATGAGCAGTACAAGAAAATGGCAGAGCAAGGTGTTTGAGTAATATGAAGTCCGCTTTGTTCGGTGAAAATTCACTATTTTGGGATAATTAATTATTCTTGACATTATTTAAGATTGTTTCTATTCTTGTGCCGC
>DQZA01000109.1 GCA_011042035.1 Desulfobacteraceae bacterium | reverse complement strand
TACCCACCAACTTTGAACCCTTCGAGAAAGAAGATATGGAATCGCTTCAAGCACGCCTGGAAGATATTTGGACAAAACTTGCAGCCAAAGGAATAGATCTGCAGTTTATGCTTTCAAAAAGTCTCCTCTCGCCGGCTACCTGTTGTCTAGTGAACCCCGATAAGGAAAAAACTGTTGAAAAGGCATTCTCGATGATAAAGGAGCTATCAACAAGGCTCAGAGATATGCATCGTTTAATCTAGTTGGCCTCCCTCTAGATCTCAACCAATGCCTGGTGTCAACTGACAGGGGGCGGGAAATTTTCTTGTTCTTGATATAGCCTAGAAATTGTTCTGTCGCTCTTAGGCAAGGAGGCCGCGTGAGATATGACAGGATAGGAAAGGCGTGACTTATGGCAAACCCCACGCGAAAAGAGGAGCCGGTACTTGCCGCGGATATTGGCGGGACCAAGACCGTTGTTGGCGCATTTGAGCGGGGTCGCACAAGGCCCAGGTCCATCCTTGTCAAAACCTATTCCAGCGGGAGCTTCCGATCCTTTGAACAAATCATCATGGACTTTCTTTCTCACACCCCCATCATACCAAAGGCAGTGTGCATTGGAATTGCAGGGCCGGTGCTTGGGGGAAAATCAAAGGCAACGAATTTGCCTTGGACCGTGTCCCAAAACAGGTTAAGCAGACGGTTTGAATGGAAAGCAGTATCACTGTACAATGACCTTGTTACTACTGCCATGGCCATCCCTTTGCTCAGACGCAGTGAAGTGGTTACCATCAATGCCGGGAGGGTGAGGCCCAAGGGAAACGTGGCCCTCGTCGCCCCTGGCACCGGACTTGGCCAGGCCACCTTAATCTACTATAATGGACACTACGTGCCAATGCCCTCCGAAGGAGGGCATTGCGACTTTGCACCCACAAGTAACGATCAGGCTGAACTGTGGCAATATCTACATGAGAAATATGGTCATGTAAGCCTAGAGAGATTGCTTTCAGGTCCGGGCATGATTAACATTTACTCATGGTTAAAGGATGCAGGCAAATACAATGAACCCAAATGGCTCTCTGAAAAGCTGAGCACGGATGACCGGGCAAAGGCCATAACCGAGGCGGCCTTGAGCCGGGGGACCCCTATTTGCAAGGCCACACTTCGGTTATTTGCGAGCATATTGGGCTCGGTATGCGGGAACCTGGCGCTCACCACCATGGCCAGTGGAGGAGTGTATCTGGGGGGAGGTATTCCACCGAAGATTCTTCCCTTCCTTCAAGACCCCACCTTTTTTGAGGCCTTTACGGAAAAAGGGAGGTTTAAGCAATTGCTCAGCTGTATACCGGTCAAGGTGATCACCAATCAGAATGCTTCGCTCTTAGGTGCCGCACACATGGCATTCATTGGCCTTTAACATGCTTGCAAACCGAGGTATCGGATAGTAATTCCACCCGGTCGTAATATAACAAGCCGATATTTGAGTTTTCTCACTTGAACTAACCACATTAAGAACCATCGTAGGAGCTGTTTGCCATGGAGTTTAGAGAAATCATAGAAAAAAGGCGGGCAGTCAAATTTTTTGACCCAAACAAGGATGTGCCAGAGGACTTGATAAGAAAACTGGTGGAAATGGCCACCAAGGCACCATCCAACTTGAACTCCCAACCTTAATACCATGAATTGGGAAAAGAGGATGATTGACACCGATACCTCATTGCCAAGGGATTACATAGATAAAAAGGGACGCAAAATAATAATACGCCCTTACGAAGAAAAGGATTTTCCCAGGCTCAAGGAAATGTATGACGTCTTTGAGCCAAAAGGTCTTGAAGCTGGACTACCACCCATAGAGAATCATGTAAGAAAACAATGGCTGCACTCTGTAACCAAATCATTCTACAGCATCCTCGCCCTTTACAGGGGTAAAGTCATAGGGCATGCCGGTCTTGATCTGTCTGCCCCCAACCAGTGCCCCGAGTATCTCATTTTCATCAAACAGGGCTATCGCGATGCCGGCATAGGAACGGCCATGTCGGAAATAATGAGGCAACTAGCGGAGACTACAGGATGCCCAAAGGTGTGGCTAACGGTCCGATCTGCCAACACAAGGGCCATAAGGGTGTTCGAAAAAGTTAGCTTTCGATTCAGGGGAGTCATTGACATCCAGAGGGAAATGGAACTAATCATAAAGAAGAAACCGTCGCAAAACAAAAAGACAAGGAGTTCCTCGAAACTGACTCTATGAAAACAGCCTTTATTTATACAAACAAATACCTCAAATATACCCCACCTGATAATTATCCGTGGTCCGTAAGGCGAGCAGAGGCCACGTACAACCTTTGCAAGAGACTAGGCTTGCTCGATCACCCTTGGATCACAGTGCATCAACCATCCCCATTGGCGCAAGAGGCCCTTTATAACTTTCATACCAAGGCCTACGTATCCCTACTAAAGGAGGCCAATGACGGGCACTTCAAAGAGGAGTGGCTTAGATATGGCTTGGGAACTACTGAATGTCCGGTTTACAAGGGGGTCTATGAGTACAATCTCCTTACAGCAGGAGCTACTATGGACGGGGCCAAGCTGGTAAAAGAGGGTCATGTGGAGCGGGCATTCAATGTTTGTGGAGGTTTTCACCACGCAGGCAAAGACTTTGCTGCGGGATTTTGTTATATCAATGATGTGGTTCTGGCCATAAAGAGTTTGCTTAGTCACTACACCCGGGTAATGTATGTAGACATTGATGCGCACCATGGCGACCAAGTCCAACAGGCATTTTACAGCACCGACAGGGTTCTCACCATATCATTTCACCAAGACCCAAAGACACTCTTTCCCTTTGAAGGAGGAGACGAAAAAGAAGCAGGAAGGGGCAAAGGTCGGGGTTACTGCATTAACGTTCCGATGGCGCCCGGGACAGGGGACGACGAATTCTTATGGGCCTTTGGTGAAATATTTGTACCTGCAGCAGGGGCATATAAACCCGGCGTTGTTGTTGCGGTTACGGGGGTGGATGGTCTTGCTACTGACCCACTGTCAAACCTGAAACTTACAACCAAGGCATACACGGAAGCGGTTGAAATAATTTGCCGATACAGCCCCAAGCTGCTTGTTTTGGGCGGTGGTGGCTATTCCCTTGAACATTCATCCGCGGCATGGACCCTCCTGTGGGCTACCATCAATGGTCTTGGCTGCTCTGATGAAGACATGGTATCATTCGGCGGAGCCTTCTGGGGGGACGGGATTTGTTCTCTTCAGAGCAGCCCCATCTTCGTGTCGGAAAAGGAAAGGAAACAGACACGTAACCATTTGAGCAGGGTGGTACGACGGCTCAAAAATGAAGTTTTGTCCCTTATAAAATAGCTTGTGTGCATTGGTAACAGTGCGTGAGTGTTGAGAGCAAGAAACAAACTAAAAGTTGAGGAGATAAACATGGCTAGAAAACAAAAAGGCATACCACACCGAGGCAAAAAATACCCACCCAGCAAAGAGTTCGCCAAGAATGCTGCCGTAAAAAGCATGAGACAATACCGCGTCCTTTACAGGAGATCTGTGGAAGACCCAGAGGGGTTCTGGGGAGAGATGGCCCAATCCCTTCATTGGTTCAAAAAATGGAAAAAGGTACTGGCGTATGACTCTGAAAAACCGGTTATCAGGTGGTTTCAGGGCGGTAAACTGAACGCCTCCTACAACTGCCTTGATAGGCACCTGGACTCATGGAGAAAAAACAAAGCAGCCCTTATATGGATAGGAGACGAACCTGGTGAGGAGAAAATCTATACCTTTCAGATGCTCTATGCCGAGGTTAACAAGTTTGCCAATGTCCTGAAGAAAAAAGGTATCCGCAGAGGTGATAGGGTAGCCATTTACCTTCCCATGATACCCGAACTCCCCATTTCCATGCTTGCGTGTGCCCGAGTAGGGGCCATACACAGTGTAGTATTCGCCGGTTTCAGTCCAGAGTCACTCGCAAACAGGATACAAGATTGTGGCGCCAAGTTGCTGATTACATGTGATGCTGGCTACAGGGGAGGCAGAGTCATACCCCTCAAGGACAATGCTGACAAGTCCCTTGAACAGTGCCCTCAAGTAACCTCATGTATAATAGTGAAGAGGACAGGAGTCGAGGTGTCTTTCAAGAAAGGCAGAGACTCTTGGTGGCACGAAGTGATGTTGGCCGACGACATCAAACCCTATTGCAAGCCGGCAGTTATGGATGCTGAAGATCCGCTTTTCATACTTTATACCAGTGGATCCACTGGTAAACCCAAAGGGGTACTTCACACGACCGGGGGATACCTGACATACGTCAACCAGACCTTCAAATGGATATTTGACATAAAGGACAGCGACACCTATTGGTGCACGGCGGACATTGGCTGGATAACGGGACACAGCTACATTGTCTATGGCCCATTGTGTGCAGGGGCCACATCAGTGATGTTTGAAGGTGTCCCCACCTATCCTGACCCGGGCCGTTTCTGGCAGATCGTCCAAGATCATAAAGTGACGATATTTTACACTGCTCCTACAGCTTTGCGCGCCCTTGCTCGACACGGAAACCAGTGGCCCGCAAAATACGATCTGAGCAGTCTAAGGCTGTTGGGCAGTGTGGGAGAAGTACTCAATCCAGAGGCATGGAAATGGTATTACGAGAAAATAGGCAAAAAGAAATGTCCTATTGTGGACACGTGGTGGCAAACAGAGACTGGCGGTATTCTATTGTCTGTCCTTCCAGGGGCTATTCCCTGTAAGCCTGGTTCAGCCGGATTCCCCTTCCCAGGGGTCTCACCTCTTATTCTCAACGATGAAGGGAAGCCATGCAGGGTCGGGGAAGACGGCTACCTTGTCATAACCAAGCCCTGGCCAGGCATGATGCGAACAGTGTTCGGAGACCCCAAACGGTTCAAACAGACTTATTTCAGCAGGTTCCCCGGCTTGTACTTTACCGGTGATGGTGCCAAGAGGGACACTGACGGTTACTACTGGCTCATGGGTAGAGTAGACGATGTCATTAACGTCTCCGGGCATAGGCTGGGAACGGCTGAAATTGAAAGTGCCCTAGTGGCTTACAAGGACGTCGCAGAGGCCGCGGTAGTCGGTTATCCCCATGAAATAAAGGGAGAAGGCATTTATGCCTTTGTGGTTCTCAACGAGGGAGTTAAGGCAACCGAGGAGTTGAAAAAGACCCTCATCGCGCATGTTAGGAAAGAAATAGGGCCAATAGCCACACCAGACAAGATACAGTTCACCGATACTCTGCCCAAGACCAGGAGCGGGAAGATAATGAGGAGGGTCTTACGCAAACTGGCATCGGGCCAAACCGATGATCTGGGTGATCTCAGTACCCTTGCAGATAAAAGCGTTGTGGAAAGACTTATTTCTCAGCGCCCTCCTGATAACGAGAAGCGTTAACCGATCACTTTAGCTTGAAAAGGTGGTGAAATAGATTTCATCACCTTTTCTTGTTGCCCGGGCAAGTTCCATATGCCTTAATGCTGCAAAATTCCTCCGAAATTCCTCCTCCTTTATCCCTGTTTCCCTGCATATTTCTTCGGCAGTTACCTCTCCTTTTTCTCTTATGAGGTTCAATATTTTCTCTTGAATGGATGTCAAAGTTGGATTCTGGCTTGCCTCTTTCTTGGCCGTATATACAGCCCACGGATCACAGACTTTTGGGGCGGCCTTTATGTCAAGATAGCAATCCTCGCAAAGTACCTGACCTGCATGCTCATATCCGTCGTCAGCCTCCAGGATAGCCCCACACTTCTCACACCTCACTATCCCTCACCTCCTTATCAAAAAGGAAGCTCTCTTCATTGGTTTCGCCACGCCGTAAAGATATCTATAACCATCTTTCCAGTGATTTCAATGGGATGGTCCCCATTCAAATCAAGCTCTACAAAATCTAAATGCCCTTAATCTGGATCACTTCTCCAGCCTTTACAACTTCTTTGCTGACACTGTCCACAACACGGCGGACATCAACAAGGCATCACCTCTTGTTGGGATTCTTGTTCACACAGTCGCAGTTTCCCGTTGCCTTTTCCTTCATTATCCCTTCCATAATAAGGGACCTGCCGTGTTCTAAAACGTCCCTTCGAATATCTTCGTCCGTGTAATTGAAACAATAACAGATTTTTTCAGCCATTGTCGTTTACCTCGTTCCTATTCTAACTTCTAACCTTCTCCAAAGGCTGCCGTAGTCCACAAGAAATATCGTTGCCTTCAGTCTTCAGCCTGCTTTTTTCTTAGTAATATGGACTCGTACCAAGCCTGCATACCGTCAATCAGGCCTGCTGCAGCCCTTCTATGCCCCGACCGGGCCTGAAGAGCATTCTCACGCTGCCCCTGAGCCTTGGACAATTGACTCAGGTCCGGCCTCCTTTTTCCGACTTGAAAACTTACTTGCTGCTATGCTCCACAAAGGCCTGATGGACACAGCGATAAGAAACACCGTGCCACCGATCTGCACCCATTCTGGCACCAGCTCTGCCGCCTTACCTATGCTGGCGTATGGCGATATGCTCAAGAGCCTGTAAACATAGTCCAAAGCCAGACCCAGCGCCACACTCATCATCCCCAGTGCACCCAGATAAATGGCCGTGGCCCGCTTGCCCAGAATACCAAGCAAGACAGTAAGAGATGTTACATTTGTGGCTGGCCCGGCCAACAAAAACACAAGAGCTGCTCCTGGGCTCACGCCTTTCAATATCATTGCTGCAGCAATGGGAGTGGAGGCGGTGGCACATATGTAAATGGGGATACCAATCACCAGCATTATGAGCATAGAATAGATCCCTCCTCCGAGGTATCTCTCCATAATGCCCTGCGGGATTACGCTCATAATAAGCCCGGCAAGCAGCACCCCCAGGAAAAACCATCCCACAATGTCTGCCCACACGTCAGTAAAGGCGTACCTTATCCCTACCATAATCTTGTCGTAAAAGCTGTGGTGATGCAGGTGAACTGCAGGATCACAATCAACTCCATCGCAGCATCCGTCCACAGGGCAAGTCAGGTCAGGAATTCCTTGATTTTGCTGGGCCTTCTTCTGGAAAAGATTTTCCGTGATGCCCGCAAGAATGGCAGTGATAAAGGCGGAGAGCGGTCTTGCTATGGTCATTATTGGGTCGAGAAGCGCGTAGCTAATGGCTATGGAATCCACACCGGACTCAGGAGTAGAAATCAGAAAGGCAGTGGTAGCTCCCCTGTTTGCCCCTTGTTTTTTCAGAGACACTGCCGCTGGCAGCACACCACAGGAACAAAGGGGTATGGGTATACCCAGTAGGGCGCTTTTGAGCACTGATCTTACCGGGCCATTGGACAGGTGTTTTGCTACTGCGTTAGGGCTCAAAAATACGCGCAGTGCACTGCTTACCAGCAGCCCTAAAATGATGTACACCGACGAGTCAAGCAACAGATGCCAGGCTGCCAGCAAAGCATGAACAATGAAATTTACGGCTGAAGCCAACACCCACTACTCCCTGATATGTTCCAGCCCTATCTTGAGCAGCTCTGATACATGCTCATCGTCAAGGCTATAGTAAAGTATCTGTCCGTCTCGCCTGGATTTCACGAGCGCCAGGTCTTTTAACCTCCTGAGATGGTGAGATACAGCAGACTCTGTGAGCCCCAAAAATGCTGCCAAATCACACACGCACATCTC
>DQZA01000115.1 GCA_011042035.1 Desulfobacteraceae bacterium | reverse complement strand
AAGCTGTGCCATCGTATCGTCATGAGTCAATTGTTCCAAGTGGTTATTCCTTAACAGATAGATCCTACTATCACCCACGTGAGCTATGTAGCCTTTTCTTCCCACTATTAGAAGGGCGGAAAGGGTGGTCCCCATGTAAGTATATTTCTCGTTATTCTCTGCCACTGTACATATCTCATCGTGTATAGCTAAAAATGCCTTTTCGAGCTTTGTAATGACTTGGTCCTGTTTCCCCCTGTGGACACTCCCATAGTGTGGTGTTATATCCATACAATGTTTGCTTAGGCCTTCTATGGCCATTTTACTTGCGAGGCCCCCGCCCGTATGCCCGCTTATCCCGTCTGCAACAGCAAAGAGGGCCGGCCGGTGGTTGCTTTGGTCCACTTGATTCAGAATATCCGGTATTACGAGGTACGAATCTTCATTTTGCAACCTCTTAAGGCCTCTGTGCGTTTTTGCACAATAAAAAAGGTTATTCTTCATGTATTCCATGGTTGCTGCACCATTTCCGGAGGGGCACGGATTGCATCTAGCCTCTGGCAAGCCGCAATCCGTTTGCAATGGCTAGGAGTTCGGAAGCTTCATGAAAGAAGACGGCAGCAGTTACCGTCATAAGGCCGATTAATGCGCCAGGGATCAGCAGAGTCAAGACCACTAATGAAAAGGCAATATTCTGTCTGATAATTCGCTTTGCCCTCTTGCCTATAGTTATTGCATCAACAACTCTTTTAAGGTTATCACCCATAAGGGCAATGTCGGCCGCTTCGATAGCTACGTCCGTGCCAGCTGTGCCCATTGCTATGCCTACGGTTGCCCTCGCGAGAGCAGGCGCGTCGTTGATTCCGTCACCGACCATGGCAATGGCACCAAATCTCCTTTCAAGCTCCACTATTGTTGAAATTTTGTCTTCAGGTCTAAGCTCGGCCAGCACCGTGTTAATGCCTATTTCCTTCGCAATTGCCCTGGCTGTTTTTTCATTGTCTCCGGTAAGCATAAATGTATCTATGCCATCAGCGTGGAGCTTACCAACTACATCCTTTGCCTCTTTTTTTACCTCGTCTCGGATAGCGACAGCTCCATAAATTTCTTCTTTGGACCCCACCAGGATAATAGTTTTGCCTTGATTTTTTAGGTGCTCGATTGCACTTATTCCATCGAATGAGACCCCAAGCTTACGAAATAATCCTGGTTTGCCTACATAAACCGTCTCGTTGGCTATCATGGCCCTGGCGCCATAACCGGCCATCGCCCTGAATTCATATGCCTCTTTCGGATCGATCCCTTCATCACTCGCCTTTGCCAATATAGCCATGGCAAGAGGGTGTTCAGAATTTTTCTCTACGCTAGCAGCCAATTGGAGCAACTCTTGGGTGGTTCGAGTCAGCGGCATGATATCTGTCACCACGGGTCGCCCTTTGGTCAGGGTTCCGGTCTTGTCGAAAGCAACCGCGCGAATTTTCCCCAGGTTTTCCAAGTGAATCCCTCCCTTTATGAGGATCCCAGACTTTCCTGCGCTTCCAATACCTGCAGCAATAGCCACAGGGGTCGACATGACTAAGGCACATGGGGCTGCAGCTACAAGCAAAACAACCGCGCGTGTTGCCCAATACGACACAGGGATTCCCAATAATGCGGGAATGAGAACCATCAAGAAACCGGTTATGAATACAAGAGGCGAATACTTCTTTCCAAATCTTTCAATAAATAACTGTGCCTTACCCTTTTGTTCTTGGGCTTCCTCAACTAGGTGAATCATTTTTGAGAGACTATTATCGTTGAACGCTGCTGCAACTTTTGCCTTCAATGCGCCTTCTTGGTTTATGGTAGCGGCAAAGACCTTATCAGAGGGTTTCTTTTCTCTGGGAATAGATTCTCCCGTAACGGCTGATTCGTCAATACTTGATCGCCCCTCAATAACAATCCCGTCAGTGGGTATGGCCTCTCCTGGCCTTACTACAAATATGTCTCCGACCTCAAGGTTCTCTGCCGGTACGGTCAATTCTTTCCCATTTCTAATGACCCTTGCTTCCTTAGGGGCAAGATCAAGCAACTGTCTAATGGAATGGCGGGTCTTGGCAAAGGCATATTCTTCTAGGCCCTCTGCGGTCCCGTAAAGAAACACAAGGAATGCAGCTTCATCCCACATACCTAAGACAGCCGAGCCAATTGTGGCACCAATCATCAACATTTCAATGCCTATTTCTTTTTCTTTAACTAGTTCTTTTAGGCCCTCCGTCATCCAATGGAAGCCACCCAGAACAATGGCGATGATGTAGAATGGGATTTCTAGTCTTTGAGAAATAACACCAAAATGGGACAGAGAAAAAGTCGCAATGGTAATGATGCCGGCCAACAAGGCATTACGCATTGGAGGATGTGTCCACCATTTTCCTGTATATGTTACGTCAGGGTATTCCACCTTTTCTACATTCATAGTCCTTAACCTCCTAATCAGAGTGTTTCTTCTTATTAGCCCAGTTACCCTGCATCAGAGATATTGAAGTGGGTACATTTTACCCATATCGCAGCGTCCCTCGGAGGAACGGCTCATTTAGTAACCTGCAAGATTATTGGTCCGTACTAGGCGACCGCTTCTTAGCCAGTGTTGTCCGTGTCTAGCATCACGGCAATAGCCCACACTTTCCACCGCAATCATCTTTACATCAAGCAGGCTTTACCTTGACCCTCCTTAGCCGCAAGGAATTGCCCACCACTGAGACGGAACTAAAACTCATGGCAGCCGCTGCTATAACAGGGCTCAGTAGGATACCAAAAAAGGGATACAATACCCCGGCTGCTATGGGCACACCTAGGGAATTGTATACAAAGGCGAAAAAGAGATTTTGCTTGATATTTTTCATGGTGGCCTTGCTTAGCTTGATTGCCCTGACAATGCCCGTGAGGTCTCCTTTGACTAATGTTACGCCTGCGCTTTCCATGGCCACATCTGTTCCCGTACCCATGGCAATTCCCACATGCGCCTGAGCTAGGGCAGGGGCATCGTTTATGCCATCACCTGCCATGGCCACCATACGGCCCTTGTCTTGAAATTCTTTGACTGCATTGGCCTTTTGATCAGGAAGCACCTCGGCCACCACCTCATCAATATCCAGTTTCTTTGCCACTGCGTCCGCCGTGTGTCGGCTGTCGCCCGTGAGCATCACTATCCGGAGTCCCTCTTTGTGGAGTTCTTCAATGGCTTTAGGTGTTGTTTCTTTGATGGGGTCTGCAACGCAGATAAGTGCTTCTAATTTTCCGTCAACTGCCAGATACATCACAGTGGCAGCCTCTGCCTGGAGCTGGGCAACCTTTTGAGCCACTGGCTCTGTATCTATGGACATTTCTTCCATCAAGGCCTTGTTGCCAAGGGCCACGTTTCGCCCCTCTATAGCAGCAGAGACTCCTTTTCCCGTGTGAGACTCGAAGCCCTCAGGTGGACTCAGATTTGAACCTGTCTCTTTTGCGTGGTCCACGATGGCCATTGCCAGAGGATGTTCACTGCCTTGCTCAAGGCTGGCAGCAAGCGTGAGAGCCACTTTTTCATCAAGGCTCCCCAGGAGTTTAATTTTGGTTACTTTTGGCCTGCCCTCGGTGAGAGTTCCCGTCTTATCAACCACCAAAGTGTCCACTTTCCTCATATGTTCTATGGCTTCGGCGTTTTTGAAAAGGACACCCATAGTTGCTCCCTTACCTGTGGCCACCATTATGGACATAGGGGTAGCAAGCCCGAGGGCGCAAGGACATGCAATGATAAGGACTGATACTGCAGCAATTATGGCATGGGCAACACGAGGGTCAGGGCCCACAAGCATCCACACTACAAAGGAAATGAGCGAGATTGTTATCACAGCAGGCACAAAGTATCCTGCAACTTTATCGGCCAGGTTTTGGATAGGGGCCCGGCTGCGTTGTGCTTCTGCAACCATGTTTACAATCTGGGCTAGCAGTGTCTCTGCACCGACCTTTTCAGCTTCCATTATAATGCTGCCGGTACCATTTACAGTGGCCCCAACCACCTTATCCCCTGGGCCCTTTTTTACTGGTACCGGTTCGCCTGTGATCATGGATTCATCTACATTGGTAGTCCCTTCGATTATAATACCATCTACGGGTATCTTTTCTCCTGGTCGAACCCTAAGTTTGTCTCCCTTTTTCACATGCTCCAGAGGTATGTCTTGTTCCGTACCGTCTTCATTAACCTTTCTTGCCGTTTTGGGGGCAAGGCCCAACAGGGCTTTTATGGCGGCCCCTGTTTGGCTCCTGGCCTTGAGTTCCAGGACCTGACCCAACAGGATCAAAACCACGATAACCGCTGCTGCTTCAAAGTACACCCCAACAGTGCCTTCCTGTGTTTTCAATGCCTCTGGAAAAATCCTGGGAAAAAAGGTGGCGATGAGACTATAAACATATGACACTCCTACACCAAGGCCAATCAGCGTGAACATATTGAGGCTCTTGTTGATGATGGACTGCCATCCTCTTACAAAAAAAGGCCATCCTGCCCATAAGACCACGGGAGTGGCGAGAATCAGTTCTATCCATCCATAGGTTCGTGCCGAGGCGAATTTTTCAAGAAAGCCACCGGGGAAAAAGACATATCTCATGGCAATGAGTACCAGCGGAAGCGTAAGAAAAGCACCAACCCAAAACCTCCTCCTCATGTATAGGTATTCTTCATTGTCTTCCTTTTCAGTGGGCAAAACTGGTTCCAGGGCCATGCCACAAATAGGGCACGATCCAGGGCCAATCTGGCGGACCTCAGGGTGCATTGGGCACGTATATATACCTGTTCCGGCTGCCTCTTGGGGTGGCTCTTTTTCGTGCTTTTCTTCAGCGATGTGGATATATTTTTCAGGATTTTCCTTGAATTTGGTCAGGCACGTATCGCTGCAAAAGTAAAATGCCTGTCCTTCATATTCATACTTCATGAACTGGGATTCTTCCGTTGTCTTCATTCCACAAACAGGGTCTACGAATTCAGGCTGCGGAGCCATGCCTTCATGCTCGTGATGATAGTAATGCTCATGTCCTTCCATGACCTGCTCCTTTCTGATCACGCGGAAAATCAACCGGAAGCTCAACCACGAAGGTAACACCGGGCTGGCCCTGGTTAGGGTAAAAGTAAATTCTCCCACCATGGGCCTCAGTTATTTTCTTGGCCACTCCCAGGCCCAGGCCGGTTCCACTCTTCTTTGTTGTGAAGAAAGGATGGAAAACACTTTCCTTGTGATCATCCTTTATTCCTGCACCGTAATCTACCACCTTTATTGCTATTCCATCTGCAGAGGCCTCTGTTAGAATTCTTACCTTCTGGCCTTCAGGGGATGCCTGGATAGCATTAGTGATAATATTCATCAGTACCCTTTGAATCTTGTCTCGATCTCCCATTATCATAGGTAAATCAGGGTCAATCTCAGGGACTAATTGGACATTAGATTGTGCGCCATTGCGGCTTAGTAGTTTTGCCAGATCCATCACCAGCTCGTTTATATCCACGGGTGATTTACTGAGTCTCACTGATCTGCTGAACTCAAGCATCCCTTTGACCATGTCCTCAAGTCGAGCTGTTTCCCTGATCGCAATATTGAGCTTTTTTCTATTAGGGTCATCTGAAGGAATTTGCCTTGCCACTTGCCGCATAAAGCCTCCTATGGCCATTAATGGAGACTTCATATCATGGGCGATCTCGTTTACGGCTCGTCCAACTGCGGCAAGGTTTCTGGACTCCATGAGCGCCTCCGTGTGGCGTTTCTCCCTGTCCATAAGAATTCCGAGCAAAATTGCTATGCCAACAAAGAGGACTCCCTCCATTAGCCGGTCAAAGTCTTCAGTAGAAAACCCGTGCCACTGTATAAGCATATAAGGGGTATAGAGTGCGATTACGGTCCCGCATACTGCCAAGGCCCCTCGTATTCCATACCATAGCCCTGCAAAAACCAGGGGGACGTAATATAGAAGCCGCAGGAAGGTATGTTCGTATCGCATCTCAGCCAGGGTGAGATAGTGGAGCACGGTGACACCCACAATCGTCAACCCTATAAAGCTGATTCTGGTGTTATTGGTGGCCAGCATGTACCTACTCTCCTGGTGACAAGCTCCCTTAAGAGGAGCAGTGACCTGTTTTTATGACTCGAGGGGACGCCTTCGCTGCTCGAACTCTTCGGTGTCAATCTCCCCTCTTGCATAACGCTCCTTCAAGATTTCGAGGGCCCGTGATTGGCTCATCCCTTTGTCTGCCCTGTTATCACTTGTGCGAACCAGCCATCTGATAAAAAACACAAGAGCTATGATTATCAAGACCCAAAATAGCATCATAAATATACCTCCAAACCAGCCCATGCCCCAGCCACCCATCATGCCGGGGCCCATGCCCCAGTACCCGCCCTGGGCTAGGGCAAGATTGGGGGCAAATGTCAATAAGCTCACGAAGAGCAGTCCTATAGCTTTTGTACCAGTAAATAGTGTTTTCATCATAAGCTCCTTTCTTATCTCGCCTCCAGCTTTATCGCTGAGAGGATACGTGATAACTCAAGATTCCTAGCCCCAATCACGGAGGCTCGGAATGACATTCTCGCACCTTGTCCGCCATAGGAGAAGCGGTACTAATGAAAAGAAAAGCAAGATACATGCCACACTGTGGCAGAATAATTGATCCCCCCTCACCATACCTCTCCCCCCTGTCTGGGGCAGGCAAGCCCTAGGAAGGAGAGGGGGGTTTCTTATTGGCACAAAGAGCTTGCTGACTTGGCTAGCCGATAGGCCTGGGCCGTGCAATTGGCAAACAAGTCGAGAGAAGGCGGAATTAATAGACAAGTCTCGCGAAAGAAAACGCATTGCATGCGGGTAGAATATACCCAATTACTTGTCCTAACTGGATACTTTGTATCCATTTATTAGAATAATCTTGTTCATCCATAAAACCTTTTTGGCTTTTGCCTCATGCCTTAAACCTTGAGCCTTGTGCCGACCTTGGATGCCGCCTCAGTATATCAGAGTGCCTTGGGCTGATCCGGTGGCCATTCAAGCACTCACCATTTAGGTGTTCCTTAGTCGAACAAATGCTCCATGCGCAGATGTGCCCATCTATGAGTTATATAAGGTATTTCTTTTCTCCCTTTACACCCAGCTTATTTCTGGAAATGCCCATGGCAGGGATAATAGCTTTAGTTAGAATCTCCTTGTTGCTTTCAGTCTTGACCAAGAAGCTGTCTTCTTGCTTGCCGATATCCACTACGTCTTCCTCAAGGAAGAGTGCACCAGATTCCTCGGCTTTTGCACGGGCCTGGGTGAGAAGTTCAGCACCTTGATGACCATCTATGCAGCAGTAGTTTTCAATATGAGCCTTATGCGCACTGCTGTGGCGGAGCCTACCCAAGACGAGGACAGAAAGCTTTCTTCTCGAGGCATGTATAACAGCCTGAAGTCCAGCAGGCCCTGAGCCTATAATGACATCGCCGTAACGTTTTGACTTCACAACATTGTGTACCACTTTCTGATCCTTATTGCTTGAGTTGAATCATATGTGATTTGCTATAATCGTACCGAGGTTTACAGGAGTCTGGTTATTGCATTGTGTCTTCTGGCTCCTGACTCCTGTATCCCTGTAACAAGTTTCCCTAGCCGAAGGCTGAGAGCTGACGGTTGAAACCTAGTTT
>DQZA01000088.1 GCA_011042035.1 Desulfobacteraceae bacterium | reverse complement strand
TTCAGATATCACCGGGGTGACAATCAGGTCCTCGGGCCTTGTGTCCATGGTGGCCTGGAAGAGATAAACGGGTTTATTGAGGCTCCTTCCCGCGTGGTATGCAAGGGTTGTCTTGCCCACCCCCGGCTTTCCCACCAGCCTCGGATTCAGTGGAAAATCCTCTTGTCCAAGCACAAGCCACGCCGCTTGCACTTGAGTTACAAGGTCAGGCTGACCCACCCATGTCATGGGAACTTCATCTGGTTCTGTGAGGTGGAGTTCCACTCCATCAATTATTGCAGTTTCCATCTTGGGACTTACCTCCAATTGTCAATTAAGATTACGTGCAAATTTACGGTCAACAGCCAACATCGGGTTAACAAAATAGACCTACTATCTGCAGAAGGGAATTTTGAGCTCCTGTTATGCCCCAAATCCTCCAATGCCTGAGTGGCTACTTATTAATATTTTAGGCCATGGGCCGCAAAAAGCAACGCTTATTCGTCCGCGCAGGCCTGGTTATCGCCTCCATCTCTTGTTTCACGGCAAATGCCCGTGTTTTTTATTTTGACCAGTCCCCAGACCAGGTCTCTACTTGTTGACAAGGCAAGCTAGTATCGTATAGACTTCTAGCCATTGGCAAAATCCCTTGAGCTCGATGAATCAAGTCTTTGGATCTTTCTTGGGGAACCATTGAGGCAAAAACGAATAATAACTCTCAGGGAAAGGAGGCAGGTATGTCTGGGAAAAAACAAAACTTAAGCGGAATAGCGGGGTTGGTATGTGTCACGGTCGGAGGTATTCTATTGCTTGGTCTCCTTTTCTGCCCAATCCAGGCCATAGCGCGGGACATAAAAGTTGGTATTATTGATTGCTACAGCGGACCTCCTGCAGTCTATGCAAAGGACGCCCTTAATGGCTTCAAGCTGGCATTGAAAGACATAAATAAGAAGGGCGTCCTTGGGAAAAAAATAGTCTTTACTACCAGAGATACAAAATTTAAGGTCGACATCGCACTCAACATGGCCAAAGAGTTGGTGATGAGGGAGGATGTTGACATACTCGTGGGCACCATTAACAGTGGAGCATCTTTGGGGGTCTCAGAGGCTGTCGCCAAGAAGGAAAAGGTTCCTTTCATCGTTTGGATAGCCAAAAGCGAAAGAATCACAGGAGAAAAAGGCCACAGATACGTGTTTTCAACGGGAGAAAATACGGCAATGGCCGGAAAAGCTGGAGGCGTGGCTCTGTCTAAAAAGCCCTATAAGAGATACTGGATTGCAGGTGATGACTACGAGTACGGTCACGCCATTGGCAACGCAGCATGGCGAAACCTCAAGAAATTGAAACCCGATGTGGAAGTAATAGGCAAGTCCTGGTGGAAACCCGGAGAGCCCGATCTGATTCCTTATCTTACTTCGATTATGGCAGCAAAGCCTGACGCCGTGATCTTCTGCACCGGCGGTCGGAGCATGACCAACGTTATGAAGGCCATCAAGGCTACGGGAATGGCCAAGAAGGTGCCCATCTGGATTCATACTGCAACGGACCATGCTGTGTTGAAACCTTTGGGCAAAGAGGCCCCAGAAGGTGTTATGGGGACCATGGATTACCATTTTTACTATCCTGACATCCCTTCAAATAGGGCCTTTGTGAAAGCCTTCAAGGCGGCCTACGGGAACCCTCCGGGCTTTCCCGCATTCCACGGTTATATAACTGCAAAGTTTATTGCCAAGGCCTTTGAAAAGGCGGGTAAGATAAACAAGGAAAAATTCATTGATGCCATGGAAGGGCTGAAAATTGAAGGTCCAACGGGTACTGTCGAGATGAGGGCATGCGATCACCAGGCGGTATTACCCATGTTCCTTGGGGTAACTAAGTACTCCCCTAAATATGGTGTGGTTATTTCATCCAATATAGTCACCCTCACTGGTGATGAAGTTATGCCTTCATGCCAAGAGATAATGAAGGCCCGTCATAAATAGTACTAGTTAGGCCTGCCCTGCTTCTTGTCAATCCCTTAAGACCTTTGCGGGGCAGGTCTATTGGCTTTAGGCCAGGATTTTCTTGCCACAGGGAATAAGGCAATGGAAGCAGCACACGCAGTTACATTCGCGGCCTTAGGCAGTCACCTTCTTGTGGGCCTAAGCCGGGCAATGATCCTTTTTATTGTGAGCTCTGGCTTGAGCTTTGTCCTTGGTGTGCTACGCGTACCCAATGTTGCCCACGGTTCTCTTTACATGATTGGAGCCTTTTCAGCTTACACCGTATTCACCGCGGTAGGAGGCCAAACGGGCTTTTGGCTAGCGCTGGTACTGGCCCCTCTAGTGGTAGCAGCGGTTAGCTTCGTTGCAGAAAGATCCTTATTCTGTCGCCTTTACGAGCGAGAACACCTTATGCTCTTGCTTTTCACATTTGCCCTAATGCTCATACTCGATGACCTTGTTAAAATAATATGGGGAGCTGACTATCGGTCCATCATGGCCCCAGACTATTTCAAGGGCTCTGTCAACATCTTCGGAAGCTCCTTTCCCAAGTACAATCTTTTCTTACTTGCGGCTGGCCCTGTGGTCGCCGTTGGACTCTGGCTTTTTACCAACAGGACCAAGATCGGAAAAATTGCCCGAGCTGCCGCAGTGGATCGAGAAATGGTGGGAGCAGTTGGTATTAATGTAAGTTGGGTCTTTGCCTTTGCATTTGTGTTGGGATGTTTTTTGGCTGGCCTTGGAGGGGCGCTTGTGGCGCCCACAGTAAGCATAACCCTTGGAATGGATCACGACATTATCATAGAGGCCTTCTTGATTGTAACTATCGGTGGACTTGGAAATATGTGGGGAGCAATGGTCGGTTCCTTGATTTTTGGCATCACTCAATCCTTCGGAGTCCTTCTCTGGCCCCAATTTGCGATCGTGTTCCCATACGCAGCGGTAGTTATTGTTCTATTAGCAAGGCCAACGGGCTTGCTCAAATCAGTATGGTAATTAGGAGAGAATCAGGCCATGGCCGACACAAATAAGAAGACCCTCTTGCTTTCCACAGTCCTATTCATAGCTCTACTTGTGGTGCCCGCGATTTTGCCTCGTTTTTACACATATATCATTGCTTCCATATTTGTGACAGCCCTTCTTGCCATGAGCTTGAACCTAGTGGTTGGTTACGGGGGCCTTTATCAATTTCATCATTGTGCCTTTTATGGGGTAAGCGCATACACCGTGGCCCTCCTGATAACCAAGGCCCATGTGCCATACTGGGTTGCATTTGGAGCAGGTCCAATAGCAGGTGCAATAGTGGGGTATCTTATAGGTTGGTTTTGTGTCCGCCTTAGCAAGCTATACTTTGGCATGCTCCAAATTTCCCTGGGGTCGCTCATTTGGGCACTGGCTTTCAGGTGGTATAGCCTCACTGGTGGCGATGACGGAATACATGGTATCCCTGTACCGGATTTCATATCATCAACCAAGAGTTCTTATTACTTTATCTTGATAGTACTAACCATAAGTCTCATCCTAATGTACATAATAATCAAATCACCCTGTGGCACCACCTTGCAGGCAACGCGGGATAACCCTGAGCGTTGCGAGGCCGTAGGAATAAACGTCAGAAAGCACCAGTTAGTGGCTCTAGTCATCTCGACGTTCTTTGCAGGCGTTTCAGGAGTCCTTTATGTAATCCTGGAACAATCCGTGTTTCCAGACCTTCTCTTTTGGGTCCTATCTTTAGAGGTCTTTATCATGTGCCTCCTTGGAGGCTGGTTCACCTTTGCCGGCCCCATCATTGGTGCTGCCATGATGGTGTCATTGCGAACCTTTGTGGGAGTGTACACTGAGTATTGGACATTGGTCTTGGGTGTATTGCTCATATTGCTCATATTCTTCTTGCCAGAGGGAATTATGGGATTTTTCCTAGAAAAGTTTGGAGCTAAGGCTCCCACCGAAGACCACGGAGGTCAGCATTAAATGCTTCGTGTGGAGGAAGTTTACAAATCCTTCGATGGTTTCATGGCTGTCAACAGAGCGTCCTTGCATGTTGGCAGAGGCCAAATAGTCGCCGTAATAGGACCTAATGGAGCCGGAAAAACCACTCTTTTCAACCTCATCACAGGGCAACTTACTCCAGATCGTGGGAGAATATTTTTCGAAGAGCAGGATATTACACGCCTTCCTCCCTTCGCCATATGCAGAAGGGGCATTGCCAGATCCTTTCAGATAGCAAACGTCTTTCCACGCCTAACAGCTTTTACAAATGTGCAGGTTTCAGTGCTCTCCCAGCAGAACAAGAGTGGCAAGCTTTTTCGTCCTGCCACCAACATGGCCATTAAGGAAACCTATGACATATTGGAGCATGTTGGATTGTCAGACAAGGCGCAGCACCTCGCAGGGTCTCTTTCCCATGGGGACCAGAGAATCCTGGAGATTGCCATTGCCCTTGGAAACAAACCTAACCTCCTCATCCTTGACGAACCAACGGCTGGAATGTCACCAGAGGAAACCAAGAGAACGATGGACCTCATCAAGGGTTTGGCACAAGTAAGGAATCTCACGATTCTTTTTTGCGAACACGACATGGACATTGTATTTGATGTGGCCCAGAGCATAATGGTTATGCACCACGGCAGCACCCTTATCCAGGGAACCCCGCAGGAGGTTCGCGAAAACAAAGAGGTGCAAGAGGCCTATCTGGGAGGAGAGGATGCTTGAAGTCATAAACCTTCACACCTATTACGGACTCAGCCACATCCTCTTTGACGTTTCGCTAGAGGTTAAGCAAGGCCAAGTAGCATGCTTACTGGGTCGCAATGGAGCGGGAAAAACCACCACGCTCAAAAGAATAATGGGCCTGGTTACACCTAAGGAGGGCAAAATTATTTTTAGGGGTGAAGACATAACCGGAGCACAGCCTTATATCCTTGCTAGAAAGGGTATGGGATATGTTCCTGATGACAGACGGATATTTGCAGATCTTTCGGTGAGGGACAATCTCGAAATTGCCGCGCGCAAGAGAAACGGAAAAGAAGAATGGACAATTGAACGGGTTTACGATTTGTTCCCATCCTTAAAGGCATTCTCTGACCGAAGGGGAAGCCTCCTGAGTGGCGGGGAACAAAAAATGTTGGCGATAGGCAGGGCCTTGATGACCAACCCAGAGCTTTTGCTCTTGGACGAACCAACAGAGGGCCTCGCCCCCCTCCTGGTGAACAACCTCAGGGAAACCATTGAAAAACTAAAATCCGCTGGACTGACGGTATTGCTGGCAGAGCAAAACGTAAAATTCACCCTCAGGTTGAGTGACTACGGGTATATAATAGACGATGGCAGGATCTGCTACCAGGGGAAGGTGAATGAGTTGATCTCAAGCGAAGAAGTAAGAAAGATGTGCGGCATTTAGCGTCCACTGAATTACTATTTTTCGGATAGAAGATGATCTACATTTCTTGACGGAGTCATGGCAATGGAAGGTACCAAGAAAAAGGCATTTTACACTGATAAGGCCGCCTTCACTGGGGGACCGTACTCTCAGGCAATTATTCATGAGGGGCTTATCTATGTTTCCGGACAGATAGCTCTTGACCCTGAGACCAATGCCCCGGTCCTTGGGACAATTGAAGAGCAGTCTGCCTTGGCCCTTGAAAACCTCAAGATCATACTCGAGGAAGCGGGCTCTTCAATGGATAAGCTCATAAGGGTTAATGTTTACCTTGCCTCCATAGATGACTATCCAAAGTTCAACGAGGTATATGAAAATTTTTTTACTACGGACTTACCCGCCAGAACTTGTCTTGCTGTCTCAGGCATTCCACTTGGCGCAAAGGTCGAAATTGATGCCATTGCCTTTATATGATTGGGAGGATCTGTCACAGAAATCTCTCTCAACTTGTAGAAGGACATTTCTTTTGCAAACCCCTGACTAATGTGCTAATAACAACAGTAAATTACGGGACACATGAGATGTTTGCACATGCTTGATTGGCGTGTGCAACCCATTGTTTTGATGAAAAAAAATAGATGGCAAGATCATTATGCGCGTCAAGCAAAGGAAAAGGGCTGGCTTGCCAGGTCCATTTTCAAGCTGCAAGAGATTGATAATAGATATCACCTGATCCAAAGAGGACACCGGGTCCTGGATCTCGGTTGCCATCCAGGGTCATGGTCACAATATGCGCTCAAGAAGATTGGCGCCAAAGGCGAGTTGATAGGTATAGACCTAAAAGAGCCTGAATCCTTAAGGGCTCCAAACTTTCGTTTTTACCAGTTGGATATCCTAACGATCGATACAAACTGGCTTGTGTCGCAGTTGGGCCAAGTCAATGTTGTGCTGAGTGATCTGGCGCCCCGCACCTCTGGTATTAGGTCAGCCGACACAGCACGATCAATGGAACTGGCCGAAAGGGCATTGGAGATTTCCCTGTCTGTCCTGACCGCAAATGGCTCATTTCTTTGCAAAGTATTTGAAAGTGAAGAGCTCAGGGCGTTTAGATCAGAAATTTCTCGGTGCTTCAGCATCACCAAGGCCTTCCGGCCAAAGGCGGTGCGAAAAGGAAGCCGGGAAATATACGTTATGGGAAGAAAAAGAACAATTTTTTAGTAGGAGGATATGGAATGTCCGGCCATTCAAAGTGGAGTTCAATCAAGCATAAGAAAGGCATTGCTGATGCCAAGCGAGGAAAGATATTCACCAAGCTTATTCGAGAAATTACAGTTGCAGCTAGAATGGGAGGGGGTGACCCTAGCGGAAATCCACGTCTAAGGGCCGCTATAGCCGCTGCAAAGGCCGAAAATATGCCCAAGGAGAACATTGAAAGGGCCATTAAAAAGGGTACAGGAGAACTGGAAGGAGCATCATACGAGGAGGCGAGCTATGAAGGCTATGGACCAGGAGGTGTCGCTGTCCTTGTTGATTGCCTTACTGATAACAGGAACCGCACGGTGGCTGAGGTAAAGCACCTCTTTGAGCGGCACGGAGGCAGTCTCGGAGAGCCTGGGTGCGTTGCTTGGTTATTTGAGAAAAAGGGACTTATTGTCATTGAAAAGGACAAGGTTGATGAAGAAAAACTCCTTGACCTGGCATTGGAAGCAGGTGCAGAGGATGTAAAAGAGGGTGATTCTGAATTCGAGGTCATAACCGAACCAGGTGACTTCGAGACAGTTAAAAGGGCAATAGAGGATGCAGACATTCCATATTCTGTGGCGGAAATAAGCATGATTCCCAAGAACACAGTAAAATTGGACGGCAAAAAGGCGCAACAGATGCTTAGCTTGATGCAGGCCTTAGAAGATAACGACGATGTCAGCCATGTATATGCCAACTTTGATATTCCTGATGAGGTTATGGAGGCCCTTAGCTAATGATCGTGCTGGGCGTTGACCCCGGCTCCCGAACAACTGGTTATGGATTGATAGAAAGAACAACCAGAGGCCTGACGTGCGCAGGATATGGTTACGTATCTCCCCCTCCCAACATCCCGTTTTATGAGCGGCTTCACTCAATATTCCAGTCAATGGTTGATCTAATGAAGCAGTTCAACCCCGAGGAAATGGCGGTTGAAGAGGTATTTTATGCCAAAAACGTCAAAAGCAGTCTTAAGCTGGGACATGCGAGGGGGGCGGTAATGATAGCCGCAGTGCAATGCGGAGTAAAGATCTTCGAATACTCACCCTTGGAAATTAAGAAAGCTGTGGTGGGATATGGCAGGGCCTCTAAGAATCAGGTTCGATCAATGGTAAAGGTAATATTAGGTCTAAAGGAAGATCTGGGCTATGATACTTCTGATGCCCTGGCTGCGGCCATATGCCATGCTAATTGGGCACAGTTTGCAAGGTAGAAGCACAGATAAAGGAATAATGGAATG
>DQZA01000037.1 GCA_011042035.1 Desulfobacteraceae bacterium | reverse complement strand
GTTGAAGCCGCGCCAAAATCCAGAGGCAGGTCTTCCCTGGCAAAAACAGGAAAACCTTCCTTGACCTTCAGCTCCTGAACCCCCTTTTCCACATGTACTTGGGGGGCGGATATCTCCAGATCATCCATTAGTTCAACAAGTGACTTGTAGGAGTTGAGGATATCTTTTGCAAAGGGTCGTTGCTTGATTATGTAGTCTATGTATTCCTGCATATTTTGAGTCATGTAATGGTTCCTCTTGAGTCGCCAAATCGAAAAGAGTAAAAGGTCTTGTTTATACTTTCATTACTTTACTGCCCGAGCTCTTCTAATGCCTTAACCAGGGCCTCTAAGCGAGGCCTTTCATTAATGTTATGGACGTCAATATACCGGATGATACCTTTCTTGTCGATTACAAACAGTGCCCTTTCTGCCATACCATCTGAGCGAAGGATACCGTATTCAGAAGCCACTTGTCCGTGAGGCCAGAAATCAGAGAGCACCCTAAACCATAGATCGCCCATCTGCCTGGTCCATGCATACAGAGTGGGTATGTTATCAACACTTATTCCCAGTAAGATGGCATCGTATTGGTCAAAGATTTCCTTGGCAAGGTTGTAGCCCGGCCATTGATCAGAGCATACTGGTGTCCAGGCGGCTGGTACAAAAGAAAGCACAACATTTTTTCCCCCCAGGAACTGATGTAAGGAGATTTTCTTTCCTGACAGACATGGAAGGGTGAAATTAGGGGCCTTATCTCCTACTTTGACCTTTAGGACACTGTCTGTGGGCTTTAGGATCCCGGGATTATAAATTTCATCCTTGAAGGACAGGGAATGGGTTTGAGCAAAGACAAAGGAAACAAGCACCAAATAAAAGGCAATTAAGATCGAAGCGATTTTCCTTTTCATTCTTGTGCCTCGCTACTTAGTTTCTTGCTGATATGTTTGAGAAATTCATCCATGTTCTTTATGCTGCCAAGTTTGGAATAAATAACCGTAGGACAGTGATCGGGTAGATTAGATACAACTATGAAATAAGGAGTTCTGACTTCCCCAAGGGTCTTGTGGATGGCAAAGTCATTGTCCGGGAACATGGGAAAGGGCACGTTGAATTTTTTCCTGAAAAAGTTGACCTCGAATGGTGAGTTGCCGGCTCCTACGCCTATAATTTTGATCTTCCCTTTCAATTGAGGGTCTGATTCTATTTTTTCATATAATTCATTTATCCGAGGGGCTTCCCTCTGACAAAATGGGCAATACATGCTGAATATCTCGATGATCACCAGTTGTGCGTCGATATCGGTGATCCAGAATGATTCCTTATCTTGCACACCGAGGTACTGGGCATCAATGGGGCGCTGTGGTGGTGGAATCTCAAACCTTGGTAAGAGCTTTCCGGGCGCCGGGGCCTTTGCCTGGCCCACGGATGATGGTAACCAGAGGCAGAAAAAGACGAAGATAGAAAGAGCTAGGGAAGGCCAATATTTCATGGCATTACCTCCGGCTTGAAGAATAAAGGGGTGCCCAGGGGACACCCCTTTACGTCCATAAAGTTAATGCATGTTAGCTTACCAACTTATTTAGGGCCTGCCACTCTCGAGTAAGCTCTTTGAGAGAGCGACCTATTTTCTTTAAGGCCATCTTGCGGTCCATACCTGAAGGCCTGGTGTCAGCCTGGGCGTATGTGTAATACTTCTCGGGTTTGTCACCAAGCAGGTAAAACACCCTCAGATCCTCAAGGCCTGTCAAAGTGGCATTGGGATATTTGGCCTTGGCCTCGGCAAGCCTTTGCTTGGCCAGCGCCACCATCTTATCCCTGTCCCCAAAGTTCATTGCCCCCGTTGGGCATGTTTTCACACAGGCTGGCAACAGTCCATTGTGTACCCTTTCAAAACACATGGTACATTTGGCCATATAGCCGGTTCCCTTTTGAGCCCTGGGGATGTTAAAGGGGCAGGCTTCAATGATGTCGGCGGCACTTGCCTTCTTTAGTTTGTCCGTGTAAAGGACCGCACCGGTCTGGCTATCAATGATGATGCCACCAGGAACCATGTCATCTGCGGTTTCTTTGCAGGGTGGTTCCAGGCAGTGCCTGCACTGGTCAGGGAAGAAATACCAGACAGGCTTACCATCCGGACCAAGATGCTCCTGAAACCTAACGAGTTTGTAGGTATAGAAGGAGAGATCTTGCGGATTCTGGTAGCTGCCCATATTCTTTGTTTTGGTGGCCGGTAGCTGGTGCCATTGCTTGCAAGCAATCTGGCAGCCGCGGCATCCTATACACACCGTAGTATCAATGAAAAATGCCTTTCCGCTCATTCGATCACCTCCTTTCTATATCTTTCTTACGTTGACCATAAAGGCCTTGGTTTCAGGGATCCTGGTATTGGGGTCCCCTGTGGATGGAGTCAAAAGATTGGCTGAATCGCCTCCGTCTCTTGGGTGAACCCATCCATAGCACCATGGCAAACCAACCTGGTGGATGACATTGCCCTGAATCTTAAAGGGACGGAACCGCTGAGTGACAATTGCGACCGCCTTCACCTTCCCTCTGGCAGACTCTACAATAACCCTCTCTCCATTCTTTATGCCCTTCATCTGGGCCAGTTCTTTGCTCATTTCTACGAAGAGCTGAGGCTGGGTTTCAAGGAGCCACGGCTGCCAGCGTGTCATTACTCCAGTTTGCCAGTGCTCGGACACCCGATATGTGGTTCCCACGATGGGGTACCGTGGGTCGCATGTCTTGTATACATCCATGTCGGTGGAGTACTTTGGCAACACTGGGTTGACAAGCTGGCTGGAAAGCAGGTTCTTTTCCACCGGGCATTCCAGGGGCTCGTAATGCTCCGGGAAGGGTCCGTCTGCTCTCCCTGGTCCAAATATGCGGCCATGCCCCTCAGGTTTCATAATGAAGGGGTACTTGGTCTTGGGGTTCAAGGTGCCATCGGGTTTCAGCATGGGAGGCCACCCGCCGTCGGGCACATCGCCAACCCAACCGCCCTTTCCGCCCTTGGCCGTAGAATCCCACTTGATAACGGGATGCTCCGGATCCCAGGGGTTTCCGTGCATATCCACAGAGGCTCGGTTGTAAAGGATACGGCGATTGACAGGCCAACACCAGGACCACTCGAGATTAAGGCCGATGCCGGATTTTTCCCGTTTGCGCCTTGCGGCCATATTGCCCTTATTGGTGTAAGAGTTGCAGTACAACCAGTTTCCACTGCTGGTGGATCCATCGGCCTGCAGATACGCGAAGCTAGGCACCAGGTCACCCTTCTTGAAATGCTTGCCTTTGACGGTGACGTCTTTCTGGAAATAACCGTTGATCTCTTTTGCTACTTTATGAGGATCGTACTTGCCTTTGGTTGTATAGTCCCACTTGAGGTTAAGGATGGGCTCGGGAAATACAGCCTTTTTCCCCTGCTTGAGATCTTTCCGGTAAAACCACCGGATTTTCTTGAACAGATCAATCATTATGTCGCCATCAGGCCTTGCATCCCCGGGTGGCTCAGCGGCTTTATACCGCCATTGCATCCAACGGCCGCTGTTTGTGATTGATCCTTCCTTTTCCACCGATACGGCACATGGGAGGAAAAAGACCTCGGTCTTTATCTCTCTCGGGTTCATACCAGGGCCTTTCCAGAACCAGCCTGTCTCATTAGGAAAAATGTTTACGTTGACCAACCAATCCAGCTTGGTCAGGGCCTTCCTGGTTTTGTTGGAGTTGGCTCCAGAGGCTGCAGGATTCTGGCCCCATGCAAAGAAGCCGGTGAACTCACCCTTATACATTTCATCAAACAGGTCCAGCCAGGTGTAAGTCTTTCCGTCATCAAGCTTGGGCAGCCAACTATAACCAAAGTCATTAGCAGGCGTTGCCTTATTACCCCAGAAACTCTTGAGCAGGCTCACCGAGTACTTGGGATAATTGCCCCACCAGTTGGCGCTCAGCGGGTCATGGGTAACAGGCGTGTATTTCTTGTTGTAATCCGCAAGGGTGGGTTGGGAGGCCTTAGGTGTTTTCAGGTATCCTGGCAAGATGTGGAAAAGGATGCAGTGGTCTGTGGAGCCCTGCACATTAGACTCACCCCTGAGAGCATTGACCCCTCCTCCGGCCACACCGATGTTTCCTAGAAGGAGCTGAATCATCGCCATGCTACGAATGTTCTGCACCCCTACTGTATGCTGTGTCCAGCCCATGGCGTACATTATCGTGCCCGCCTTGCCCTTTTGCCCAGTTGACGAATAGGCCTCATAGACCTTAAGGAGATCTTCTTTGGGTGTTCCGGTTATTGCGGAGACCGTATCAAGGTCATAGCGGCTATAATGCTTTTTCAGCAACTGGAACACACAGCGAGGATGCTGCAATGTCCTGTCCTTTTTGGGTATGCCCTTCTCATCTCTCACAAACGCCCATTTGCTTTTGTCGTATTTGTGATGTACCGGGTCATAACCGGAAAACAGCCCATCATGGAAGTCATAGCTATCTCCAACTATAAAGGAGGCATTGGTGTAGTTGGCCACGTATTCCTTAAAGTATTTGTTGTTGTCCAGGATGTATTTTATCATTCCGCCCAGGAAGGCAATATCGGTTCCAGAGCGAAGCGGCGCATATATATCCGCCTTGGATGAGGTCCTCGTAAACCTGGGGTCAACGCTTATGAGTTTGGCTCCGCGCTTTATGGCCTCAGTCACCCACTTAAAGGAGATGGGGTGGTTTTCAGCAGCATTGGAGCCCATTATCAGGATGCAATCGCTATTACGGATATCAATCCAGTGGTTTGTCATTGCGCCGCGTCCGAACGACTCTGCCAGAGCCGCAACCGTGGCGCTGTGTCAGATACGGGCCTGGTGCTCGATATAAACGAGCCCCAGGGCCCTCATCATGGCCTGCACAAGCCAGCACTCCTCGTTATCAATAGCCGCACTCCCAACATGGGCAATACCGTTTGTGCGATTGACCACCTGTCCCTTGGCATTGCGAGCAGTGAAGCTGGCATCACGGCTTTTCTTAACCCTCAAGGCGATTTGCCACAGGGCCCAGTCCCAGGAGACCTTCTGCCAGCGCGTACTATAAGGAGCGCGATAAAGAGGAGTTGTAACTCGGTTTTCATTGTTTACCAACTGGCTCAGGGCGGCTCCCTTAGAACAAAGGGCGCCCTCGTTGATGGGATGATCAGGATCTCCTTCAATGTTAATGACCTTGCCTGCCCCCGCCTTACCGGTGTGCACAATCACACCGCAGCCCACTGCACAGTAACAGCAAATGCTCGTGGTCTCCTTGGCGTAATGGATCTTTAAGGTCTGGGCATGTGATTTAATAGGCCTTAAATCAATGCCCAAACCCAAGGCCATTACCCCGGCGGCGGAAGCCCCAGTGATTTTGATGAACTGCCGACGTGTGAGCTTCATGGGACCTCCTTTCTTTGATGGTTAATGTGTACTGCGGAAATAATAAAGTGCCTAAAAAATGAAACTCAAACACCACCTCGGGTTAACTGCCAGTAGCTAAATTGCATTGAGAGTGATTAATGGAAGACAAACTGGTGATAAGGTTACGACAACATGATGGCGGAGGTCTTTCACGATTTACCCTGGCCTTGCATAAAGGGCAGGCTTTAGACCTTCCTGTTGACATGAATTACGCCTGTGAAAAAAGGTTAAAGATGAGCCATACGATAATGGAAGCATTTAGCAGATAGATTTCTTGTCGTCAATCTTTTTTTAAATCAATAAGTTATGTCAATAATGATATAAGGCCTCTGTTATCTGTTTCAACCTCCAATGGAGGACATTTCTCCAGGAAATAACTCAGACTTTTCGTGGAGCATGCCGTGGCTGGATGGTTTCATCATTACTGCCTTTCTAAATATTTCAACAAGTTCTGCGTCGGTTGCCCCATTGCGCAACGGTCCTCTGATGTCTATTTCGCGGCTTGAAAGCAGGCAGGGTCTAAGGGATCCAGCAGCGGTAAGTCTAAGGCGGTTACAGGCCTTACAAAAATGATTTGTCATGGGACTAATAAGCCCGATTTCCCCTTTGGCACCCTCGAAGCGATATCTTTCAGCGGGCCCGTCGAGGGCTGATCTGCTTATAGCTTCAAGTTCACCCAATGCCTCGAGCCTTTTTTTGATTTCCACCGAGGGAATATATTCCGGTCTCAGGCGCGAGGGCTTTGTACCTATAGGCATATACTCAATAAAGCGGATATGGTAGGGTTTGGTCATTGATAAGGAGCCGAAGTCCTCTATTTCGTCATCATTTACATTCTTCATTGCCACAATGTTAATCTTAATAGGGTCAAAGCCCATGTCAGCAGCCTTTTCGATGGAAGTCCATACGGCATCAAATTTATCTGAGCCAGTGATATGCCTGTATTTTTCCCTTTTCATTGTATCGAGGCTGATATTCAAGCGCCTAATGCCAGCATTCCATAATCGCTTAAGGTTTTCCAGTAGCAGTACACCATTTGTAGTAATCGAAATGTCTTGCAGGCCCGACAATGCGGAAATGGATTCTATCAAGCTGATAATTCCTTTCCTGACCAGGGGCTCGCCACCCGTAATCCTAATTTTTTTGATGCCCAGGGAGATTGCTATTCGTGCTATTCGGAGGATTTCTTCATAACGGAGGATGTCCTGATGCTTTAGTTTGATGAGTTCACCTTGGGGAACGCAGTAAAGACATCTCAAATTACAGCGGTCCGTTACGGATATGCGGAGGTAGTCAATATTCCTGTGAAAGGCGTCAACTAGGGTCATTGTCGTGTCTTTTTGGTAGCTGCAACTCCCTCGGGTCAACTAAATATTGTGGATTTTCCTCTGATTTTTATGTAAAAGCCATCATTACAGAATCAACAGAGTAATACCTTACAACAATTTTGGCTGAGTGATAAAGGAAAATTTTGGGGGGAAAGCAAGTAGGAGGGTGGAAAATGCATAAAAAGGTGCTTGTAGAAAGAAGAGGAAATGTGAGCGTGGTGAGCCTTAATCGTCCCAAAGCATACAATGCTTTTGATGTGGAGGCAATCCGTAGCCTTAAGGATATATTGGTTGACCTATCACTGGACCGTTCGGCTTCCGGGGTTGTACTGACAGGGAAAGGAAGTGCTTTTTGCGCTGGCGGTGACTTAAAATGGGTGGCATCATATAAGGAAGAATATGGTGATGCCTTTTACGAACTTGCTGCCATTTACCATCAAGCAATATTGGAAATAAGGCGCATGCCAAAACCGGTAGTGGCTGCTATCAACGGCCTTGCCGCAGGAGGTGGGTTTTCCATGGCCCTTGCCTGTGATTTTAGAATAATGGAATCATCGGCGGTATTGAAGCAGGCATACACCTCTAATGGATTGAGTATTGACGGAGGAGGCACATTTATGCTTCCCAGGATTGTTGGAGTGTCCAAGGCAATGGAGATCGCCGTGTTTGACCCAACCATTCCCGCTGACAAGGCCCTTGAGTGGGGACTGGTCACCGAGGTGGTGGAAGATGGTCAAAGCCTTGATGCGGCCATTGAATTGGTGAGACAGATAACCTCAGGTGCGCTTTACTCTTTCAGCGCTTCCAAGACACTTATTAATGATTCGTTGAACAATAGTCTTGAGGTACAACTGGAGCAGGAGCGAAGGTGGCTGGCGCGTTGCGCTGATCATCCCAATGGACGAGAAGGGATCAGCGCATTTGTGGAAAAGAGAAAGCCGGAGTTTGCTTAGAAGTCAGAAGTCAGGAGACAGGAGGTTCCAGGTAGGGGTTATGAGTGAGCTAGAGTTGAGAGTGATCTAAAGTGAGCTAGAGTTGTGGGAGGAGGTAAGAGTCAATAATAGAAGATCGAAATGATACATTCGGTAACTCATAACTC